>NZ_JBSYGH010000010.1:135662-146184 GCF_054121495.1 Salegentibacter haimaensis | reverse complement strand
ACATTAACAATGTAAAAACTGCCTAAAGCACGAATAAAAAAAACCGTCTAAAAAAATAGCTTTTTAGACGGCCTCTTTTTTACGCCTTGTTTTTATCTGATAACCAGGATGAAATTGTATGTTTTTCCGGCTTATTTCTGTAGACTTGTGAGTAGGTGTCTGTTAGTAGTTTTGGCTAAATATTGGTGACTATCAGGGCTTCTCAAGTAATATTCAGGAGAAACTAAACTTTAGGACAGCATATAAAAAAAGCTTACGTAGGGAAGCTTTTCAAATGATTTTAAACGATTTATTCATCGGTTCGTTTGAACCAGATCTTATCTCCCGGTTCAAGACCCCATTCGTCGCTAAGGCCTCCGTTTATCTCGAGAATGAATTGCGCCGGCCCTTCCGATGGCAGAGCCGTTTCATCCATAGGCTCGGCATTTTTAATAAAATTAATAGCCAGGCTATCACTTCCAAAGTATATTATATCCAATGGGATATAAGTATTCTTCATATAGAAAGCTCTTAGCGCCGCGTTATTGTATATAAAAAGCATTCCCTGATCGTCTTCCATACTTTCCCTGTACATCAGGCCTGTTTCACGCTCATAGGGGGTATCGGCAATTTCGATGTCTAACTGCTTTACTGTGTCTCCGGTGGGTTTTATAAGGCTTAGTTCTCCCTCTTTGGTGAATTCGATTTCGGGAGTTTTGATCTCTTCCTGTTCGGTATCAGACTTGCAGGAGAACAGCATCACAGAACTCACAAAAAGGCCTAAAAACAGATTTGATTTTCTCATTGGGTTTTTACTTTAGTGGGTCTATACATAAAATAAAAGCCGGCAATAATAAAGGGTATGCTTAGCCACTGGCCTGTATTCAATAACCAGGTGGCTCTTTCTTCAACTTGGGCTTCCTTAACAAATTCAACGAAAAAGCGCACCGTCCAGAGCAGCACCAAAAACAATCCGAATAAAAAGCCCTGTTTAAAACGTTTTTCGGTTTTCCAGTATAGATACCAGAGCAGGGCAAAAATGAGTAAATAACATACCGATTCGTATAGTTGGGCAGGATGCCGAGGGAAGTCTTCACCCAATTTTGCGAAAATCACCCCGTAATCTGAATTGGTTGGTTTACCAATGATTTCAGAATTAATAAAATTTCCAATTCTTACGAAAATAGCACCACTGGCCACGGGAATCACGATTCGGTCTAAAATCCAAAGCACGGGTTTGTCTAAAACCCTCTTTCGATAGAGATACATCGCAACGATAATCCCGATGGCAGCCCCGTGGCTGGCCAGGCCTCTAAAACCTGTAAATTCAAATTCGGGTTCAAATCGAACCGGGAGAAAAATTTCCAGTAAATGATGTTGAAAATAATCCCAATCATAAAAAATTACATGGCCCAGTCTTGCACCAATAAGAGTAGCGAGCACGGTATAGATAAACAGAGAATCCAGTTTTTCTAATTCTATGTTTTCCCGGGTATAAATGCTTTTCATAATATACCAGCCTAAACCAAAGGCGATAAGAAACATAAGGCTGTAATAGTGCAAAGTAAAAAATCCCAGGTCTAATCCTTCGTTGGGATTCCAGGTAATGGCGTTAAAAAGCATTCTAATGGTTTAAAGTTAGAGTAGTAAAGATACGCAAATAGCGCATTTTGCCTAATTTTCGGCTTTGGCTTTTTCGGGTACCGGGTCATAGCCTTTTCCGCCCCAGGGGTTACAACTGCCTATACGTTTAAGGCCCATCCATCCTCCTTTTAAAATACCGAATCGCTTTAGTGCCACCAAAGTATATTCTGAACAGGTTGGTGAATAACGGCAGGTGGCCGGGGTAAGCGGAGAAATGAATTTTTGATAAAATCTTACCAGCCAGATAAACGGAATTGCGAAAACTTGTGCCGGCGATTTCTTCATATTATTTTACACTGAAACTCGTGCCGTCTTTGCCATCTTTAAGCTGAATACCGATTTCCTGCAATTCATCGCGAATTTTATCGCTGGTCGCAAAATCTCTATTGTTTCTGGCTTCAGCCCGTAATTTTATAAGCAGTTCAATAGCACCTGAAAGCTTATCATTTCCGCCCTTTGCTTCTGAAGTATCATCGGTTAAGCCCAGCACGTCGAAAATAAAGGCGGTCATAGTTTCTTTTAAAGTAACTTTATCTTCTTCAGAAACTGAAGCCGCTCCTTCTTTGATGTTATTGATATATTTTACCGCATCAAAGAGTTTTGCGATTAAAATGGGGCTATTAAAATCGTCGTTCATCGCATCGTAGCAGGACTGTTTCCAGTCGGCTATTGAGAATGAACTTTCGGATGAAGTTGGAAGCTCGTCAAGACTATGAAAGGCATCCATCAACCTGAAAAATCCTTTTTCGCTGGCTTTTAAAGCTTCATCAGAAAAATCGAGAATGCTGCGATAATTCGCCTGAAGCATAAAAAACCTGGTCACGGTAGGACTAAAAGGTTTATCGAGAATGTCGTTATTTCCGGAGAAAATTTCTTCAGGCAAAATATTATTGCCGGTGCTTTTGGCCATTTTTTTACCATTCAAGGTAAGCATATTGGCATGCATCCAGTAATGTACAGGATTTTTACCCGTGGCTGCGTTGCCCTGGGCAATTTCACATTCGTGGTGAGGGAATTTTAGATCCATTCCGCCGCCGTGAATGTCAAATTCTTCACCCAGGTATTTAGTGCTCATAACGGTGCATTCCAGGTGCCAGCCGGGAAAGCCATCGCTCCAGGGCGAAGGCCAGCGCATAATATGTTGTGGCTCGGCTTTTTTCCAAAGCGCAAAATCCTGAGGATTCTTCTTATCGCTCTGCGCGGTAAGCTCGCGGGTATTGGCGATCATATCTTCGATAGCTCTCCCGCTTAGTTTCCCGTATTGATGCTGTTCATTATATTTCAACACATCAAAGTACACCGAGCCATTGGCCTCGTAAGCAAAACCTTTGTCGATAATGGTTTTGATAATCTCAATTTGCTCTACAATATGGCCGGTTGCCGTGGGCTCAATGCTGGGAGGCAAGTTGTTGAATTTCTGGAGTATGTTGTGAAAATCTACGGTGTAGCGCTGCACTACTTCCATAGGTTCAATTTGCTCGAGCCTGGCTTTTTTAGCGATTCGGTCTTCGCCGCTGTCGGCATCGTTTTCCAGGTGGCCGGCATCGGTAATATTTCGTACGTAACGAACTTTATAACCTAAATGTTTTAGGTATCTAAAAACCAGATCGAAAGAAATAAAAGTGCGGCAGTTGCCCAAATGAACATTGCTGTAAACGGTAGGCCCACATACATACATACCTACATTGCCTTCGTTTAGGGGAGTAAAGATTTCCTTCTCTCCACTCATAGAATTATAAATCTTTAGCTTCTGTTCATTATATAGCGCCATACTCAATCTGGATTGGATTTAATTAGGAATTGAAATTTAAGAAAAAGGCTTTTAGAATTGGGTATCTAATTTAATGTAGTCCAGAAATTCTCTTTTTACTTCTTTATCCTTAAAAGCACCACCAAATTCGCTGGTTACTGTGCTGCTTTCAATGTCTCTAATTCCCCGGCTGTTTACGCAAAGGTGTTTGGCATCAACCACGCAGGCCACATCTTCGGTTCCCAAAACCTTTTGAAGCTCCTGTACAATCTGCATAGTCATTCGTTCCTGTACCTGTGGTCTTTTTGCAAAATAATCTACAATGCGGTTCATTTTAGACAATCCTACTACGGTGCCTTTAGAGATATAGGCTACGTGAGCTTTCCCAACTATGGGAAGAAGGTGGTGCTCACAGGTAGAATACACTGTGATGTTTTTCTCAACAAGCATTTCACCATATTTATATTTATTCTGAAAGGTGGAAGCTTTGGGTTTTCTCGCGGGATCCAGGCCTGAGAAAATCTCATTGACAAACATTTTAGCAACCCTTTGCGGGGTACCCTTTAAACTGTCATCATTAAGATCGAGACCCAGGGTATGCATAATTTTCTTTACATCTTCTTTTATCAAAGCCACTTTTTCGATATTGCTTAGCTCAAAAGCATCGTCTCTAAGTGGAGTTTCTGCGCTGCTAAATGCGTGAGCATCTCCGGCTTCATCAATCTCATTCAAAATTTTATCTATTTTCATAGCGTTCTAAAGTAAAGTCTTTTAAAACCTGTTAAGGCTTGCAAAGATACATGTTTTAAAGCTTTTTAGAGAATTAAGCGCGGGCTCTTATTTGAGGGAGATTCTCATTATATTGCACAAAGTGTAAAAACTTTTCTATGCTCACATCTCTCAGGCACAATTTATTCATTTTATTATTCCTTTTCTTGCCCCTTTTGGTTGTGGCCCAGGGTAGTAGTTGTGGAACTTTAGAGCCATTTTGTGCTGGCGGGGAGGAGCTGGTTTTTGCCAATTCGAACCCCCAAAACAGCAGTATAGCTTTTGCCGAACCCGGCCCCGATTATGGTTGCCTCTTTGAACAACCATACCCAGCCTGGTTTTATTTGCAAATAGAAAATGATGGCGACCTTGAATTTCGAATTTCTCAATTTGAAAATAGAGATGGCAGTGGCCTGCAAATCGATGTCGATTTCGTGGTTTGGGGCCCCTTTAATCGTAATGAAGAATATTGTGATAATAGTCAACTTAGTGCTGCAAATATCATAGACTGTAGTTTTGAACCATTTGCGGTCGAAGAAATGAGTATTCCCGGAGCTCAATCTGGGGAGGTTTATATTGTAATAATCACTAATTATGACGCTATCCCGGGGTTTATTAGTTTACAGCAAACCAATGCAAATGCCGGAGATGCGGGTTCTACCGATTGTAGTATCATAGATGGTTTGCTTGGAGAAGATCGCATTTTATGCGGGGAAACCGAAACTGTTTTGGATGCTACTTTTGAAGGGATCACTGAATATGAATGGTATATTTTTAATGAAAATATCGAGGAATTTGTTCAGATACCTGGTCAAACCGGACCCGAATTAAGCGTAACCAGCAGTGGGCGCTACCAGGTAGTTGTAATCGATTATGAAGCTAATAATACAGACAGTGATGAAATCGAAATCCAATTTTTTGATACACCCGAAATATTTGAACCCGAATCTAGCTTAGTTTGCGGAGGCTTTCCGCAGAATTTAAACTTGCGGGAATGGGATGAAGAGATTAGTGGAAGCCAGGAAAATGTAATCGTCGAATATTATACCACAGACCAGAATGCCATAGCCGGCGAAGCGATTACAGACCCCGCAAATTTCCAGATTAGTGAGGAAACCCGAATTTTTGCCCGGGTTATAGATTCACAGTCTTTATGTGCTTCAGAAGTTATTTCATTGGATTTTACCGAATCTTTGCTCCCCGAAGATGTCCTGTCGCCTCAAACTATTATTTGTCTTGATCCCGATGGAAATCTGGCCGAAAATATTCAGGTAGGAGAAGACCTGGGTGCCGATTTTGAATACACCTGGCTTGGCGATGGAAGTATTATTTCAAATACTGCTCTCCTCGAAATTAACAATCTTCCAGCTTACCGGGAGATCGTTTTGGAAATCCTAACAGATTCAGGCTGTGTTGTCGAATTTTCTACCAGCCTTGTATTTTCTGCTCCACCACAAAGCGTCGAAATTTCAAAAGAAGGTTCAGACTTTAGCGGCGGATATACCCTGACCGCCAGCCTTGATCCGGGGGTGGGAGATGCAGTAGAATATCAATATAGATTGGATAATGGAGCCTGGCAGGCTTCAGAAGTTTTCAGAAATGTTCAACAGGGATGGCATCGCATAAGTGCCCGCGATGTGAATGCTTGTGGGGAGACAACTTCCGAAGAGATTTATCTTTTTGGCTATCCGCGGTTTTTTACTCCCAATAACGACGGCTATAATGACAGCTGGAGGATAAGCAACAACGAAGATATTCAGGTGCTGGAAATCTTTATTTTTGATCGCTATGGAAAATTGCTGAAGCATATTCCCGCAGGAGGTGCAGGTTGGGACGGCACATTTAATGGCCGTGATATGCCTTCGAATGATTATTGGTTTAAACTGATATTTGTAGACTTAAGAGATGGCTCTCAACAGGAATTTAGCGGGAACTTTAGCTTAAAACGATAAAAGCGCCCCGAAGGGCGCCTTTAAAATTATCTTAGCTTGTTCGAAAACTTACAGTCCAAAAGTCAAGCTCAAAAGTATATTATCGAATTGCCTGTCGATATTCGCCCGATTGGTAAGGCCTACGTTATAAAGTTGTGGGTTTTCCTGAAACTGAGTGTTCACATAGGCAAGATCCAGTCTAAGATTTCCGAAAGAATAACCGGCTCCTAAAGAGTAGCTGTTTAAATCTCCCATTCCCGAGTCATCTACAAACGGGCTACCTTCATAGCGATAACCTGCGCGAAGACTCCAGCTGTTCAAGCGGGTTTCTCCTCCAACTCTAAAACTATGCACACTACCTAAGCTATTTGCAATTCGATCATTTTGAAAACTGAAATCGGGATCATTTTTAGGTCTGAATTCAATATTTGAATAGTCGCTATAGCTGTAATCAACACTTATTAAACCTGTTGCGCCTAAAATAACGGCACCACTGGCAGTCAATTTACCCGGAGTTTTAAGAGTGTATTCGGGATATACATTTACAATTCCAGGGTTTACGCTAATTCTTTCATCGAATTCATTGCTATAAGACTCTACGAATTGACGGGCTTCTTCCCTAATGTTATACCAGGTAGGAGATTCGTAACCGGCACCTAATCTTATGTTATCACTAACCTTGGCTATGGCTCCTAGTTGAAATGAAAACCCGTCGCCATTGGTATTTAAAAAATTGTTGAACCTTACCTCGTTAGTGATACTTCCTGCGTTTTGGTTGCGTTCTTCAAATCTTGTGGTGCGATTAAAATTGATGAAGTGTGTGTTCAGGTTTGCCCCCAAATAAAGGAAATCCTGATACTGAGTAGCAAAGTTAAAGGAGAATTTTCCGTTCATCCCGGTTGCGAAAGATGAGTACTCCTGGGAGAAATTCCCCCCGGCTATGCTCGACCTGTACCGGGTGTTTGATAAATCTTCGGTTTCAGGATCAATGATATAAGCCTGGTACCCCAAAAGGGCTTGTTGCGCGCCATAACCTTCATTTTCTCCTAAATATTGATATAAGTCGGCAATACTTTCATTTTCCAGGGGTTCTAAAAGGTCAAGTGGTACCCCATCGGCATAATTTAGAAAATAACGATCTATTGAGGTATTGGAGTTCCCTCGGGCTACGAAAAAGTCATCATAATTATTTGTTTTGGTGTAGTTCACTCCGAAGGTGAATTTTCTCCAATTATCATTGGTGCTTTGAACTACCAGGATCCCACCGGCCTGATTGAAATGAATATCAGATTCATCATTAGAGGTTGACGTTCCGTTGTAGTTGGTGCTATTTGAAACTGAAAGCTGGCCCAAAGTAAAACTTGCAGTACTATTTAAAAATACAGCCGATCCTGCAGGGTTTATATTAATGGCCGACATATCTCCTCCCAGGGCTCCAAATGCACCTCCCATTGCGCTGAATCTTGCGGTACCTGTGAGGTCTTCCCGGGTGTAGCGAAGAGCATCGCTAATATCCTGTGCCTGGGTAGTAGTAAAACTAAGTAAACCTGCCAGGCCTAGTAGTATTTTTTTCATAAGTGGTTTTGTTTAAGGTGTTTTCGATAAAAAACCTTACAACTCCTAAGAATTGTAAGGTTTGATTAGGTTTTGTCAGGATTTTATCCGCGACCACCGCCTCTCCTACTTCCGCCTGAAGAGGTTCTGGCTCCGCCGGAACTTCTGGTACCTCCTGAACTACGCATAGTTCCTGAGCTTCTGGTGTTGGTGTTTGAAGAACGGTTGACATTATTGTTGCGGGTATTTCTGTTATAGGTATCGTTTCTACGACTGGTATTGGAGTTCACCCTTACCGGCTGTCTTTGCGAAGACCTGTTGTAAATATTCCTGTTCGATCTGTCTATCGTGGCTCTACGAACATCGCCACGGGCTTCTCCCGATCGTATGTTCCTAATGCTTCTGGAATAAGAGTTGCTTCGGGTACTGCTTCTTCTGGCATCGCTTAGGGCATTATCTCTCATGCCACGGGAATAGGGATTCAGAGCGCCACGTCTTCCGGTATTATAGGCTACGTTATTATAATTATAAAAGCCGCCACCGTATATCCAGGGGTTCATTCCCCATCGGTTCCAGCCCCAGGGACTCATACCCCAGTTGTTCCAGCCCCAGCCCCAGCGGTTCATACCCCACATTCCGCCGAAGCCCCAGCCGAAGCCAACGCCCCAACGTGGACCCATATTCCAACCCATGTTCCAGGGTCCCCAGAAGGGGTCGCCCCAAAAGAAAGGATCGTTCCATGCCCAGGGATTACCCCAGCCATAGCCCCATCCCCAGGGATTCATAAAGCCTCCGGCAAAACCGGTGTTGTAAATATTTATAGTGTATTCATCGGGAGAGTGTCCCCAGGGAGCGCGGCCCCCTGCATAGGTGATATTATTATTTTCATCATAATATTCCTCTTCATAATCTGAGGAATAATCGTCGGCGTCGGTAAAAATCATATTCTCGGCCAGTTGACCATACATCTGCGATTTTTCGGCAAAAAGATTTTTATAGTAGCCTCCGGTTGCATTGTCTTGAGTAGCATATTGGGATTGCTCAGTTTGCGCCGGTCTTGGTTCGGTTGGGGTAGATCGGCGGGTCTGGTCACCATAAATCCCGTCGTTTTCGAAGCCGGGAGATTGGGTAGAACCACAAGATGCCAACAATAGCAAAAATACCGGTGCCAATAGAAAAGTGGCTTTTCGTGATAAGGAGTAATAAGGTTTCATTAGCGGTATATTTTATTGTTGAACGTTACAAAAATAGTTAGTTTTGCGCTTAAACTTAGTTATACGCAAACTAAGATTGTATTAATATGTGTTAATAAAACACAAGATTTATGCCAACTAACAGGTAATGGGTAAAAACTTGACAAAACGAAGCGAAGATTATTCCAAATGGTATAACGAATTAGTAGTAAAAGCCGGTTTGGCTGAGAATTCGGCAGTGAGAGGTTGTATGGTGATCAAACCATACGGCTATGCTATCTGGGAAAAAATGCAGGCGCAGCTCGATAAGATGTTTAAGGAGACGGGGCACGAAAACGCCTATTTTCCGCTATTTGTTCCTAAAAGCCTGTTTGAGGCCGAAGAAAAGAATGCTGAAGGTTTTGCCAAAGAGTGTGCGGTGGTAACTCATTACCGTTTAAAGACCGATCCTGAAAATAAAAGCAAACTCATCGTTGATCCCGAAGCCAGGCTGGAAGAAGAATTAGTGGTGCGACCAACTTCTGAAGCGATTATCTGGAACACCTATAAAAACTGGGTTCAGTCTTACCGGGATTTGCCTATACTTATCAATCAATGGGCTAACGTAGTGCGTTGGGAGATGCGTACGCGTTTGTTTTTAAGAACCGCCGAGTTCTTATGGCAGGAAGGCCACACCGCTCATGCCACCCGGCAGGAAGCTTTGGATGAAACCAAACAGATGAACGATGTGTATGCAGAATTTGCTGAAAGTTTTATGGCAATGCCGGTGATAAAAGGTGCTAAAACAGAGAGTGAACGTTTTGCCGGGGCAGAGGAAACCTATTGTATCGAGGCTATGATGCAGGATGGGAAAGCCCTGCAGGCAGGAACTTCGCATTTTTTAGGTCAAAATTTTGCGAAAGCTTTTGATGTGAAGTTTACCTCAAAAGAGGGGAAATTAGAGCACGTATGGGCCACCTCCTGGGGAGTTTCGACCAGGTTAATGGGTGCCCTGATAATGACTCATAGCGATGATAATGGTTTGGTATTGCCGCCAAATCTTGCACCTATACAAGTGGTGATCGTTCCTATATATAAAGGAGAAGAACAATTAGAGCAGATTTCAGTAGTAGCCAATAAGTTGGTAAAGGAGCTTAGAGCAGTAGGGGTTTCGGTTAAATTTGACGACAGAGATACCCAGAAGCCAGGCTGGAAATTCGCGCAATATGAATTGCAGGGAGTGCCGGTGCGTTTGGCTCTTGGGCCAAAAGACCTTGAAAAAGGCACTGTAGAGCTGGCAAGAAGAGATACGCTTACCAAAGAATTTATCAAACAGGATGAAGTAGTTTCTAAGGTGCAGGTGTTAATGAAAGAAATTCAGGAAAACCTATTCGAGAAAGCAAGAGCATTTCGAGATGATAGAATCACTCCTGTAGATAATTTCGATGACTTCAAAAAAGTTCTAAAGGAAAAAGGCGGATTTATTTCTGCTCATTGGGATGGCACTTCCGAGACCGAAGAGCGCATTAAAGAATTAACCAAAGCCACAATTCGTTGTATTCCATTCGATTCTGAAAAAGAAGCGGGGGAGTGCGTGCTTACAGGAAAAGCTTCGGCCGGGAGAGTGCTGTTTGCAAAGGCCTATTAATTTTTTAAAAATTTTTGCTGAAGATTTGGAGCATTGAAAAATAGTTGTATTTTTGCATCCGCATTTGAGAATTAAT
>NZ_JBSYGH010000010.1:13002-135562 GCF_054121495.1 Salegentibacter haimaensis | reverse complement strand
GGTCCGTTCGTCTAGGGGTTAGGACGCCAGGTTTTCATCCTGGTAACAGGGGTTCGATTCCCCTACGGACTACAACAGGAAACGAAAAGATTTCAGAAGTTACCCGAAAGGGTTTTTTATTGAGAATTAATGGTCCGTTCGTCTAGGGGTTAGGACGCCAGGTTTTCATCCTGGTAACAGGGGTTCGATTCCCCTACGGACTACAACAAGAAAACAATTAAAGAAGAAATTAGTAATGGCAAATCATAAGTCAGCGTTGAAGAGGATTCGTAGCAATGAGGCAAAACGTCTTAGAAACCGCTACCAGCATAAAACCACCAGAAACGCTATTCGCAAATTGCGTGGTGCAGATAAGAAAGAGGCAGAGGCTATGCTACCTTCAGTGATATCGATGATCGATAAACTGGCTAAGAAAAATATTATACACAATAATAAAGCCGCTAACCTTAAGTCTAATTTGACTAAACACGTAGCAGCGCTTTAATATAAATCAGTGTTCAATTCATTAAAAATGCTTTCTGAATTTTCAGAAAGCATTTTTTGTTTTAAGCCGTTTTTTAGAAAACCGACAGGCCGGTTAAACTTGTAAGTCGTTCTAAAGCCTTCATTCCCAGTTTTGAATTTCCTTTTTCATTGAGAATAGGGCTCCAAACCGCCACCGAATATTGGGCGGGATGTATGGCGACAATTCCACCACCTACACCACTTTTTCCGGGAAGGCCAACTTCGAAACTAAATTCACCAGCTTCGTCATAGAATCCGCAGGTTTGCATTAAAGCATTTATACGCTTTACATATAGAGGCGATAAAATCTCCTCGCCTGTGCTTAATATCTTTCCTTTGTTGGCAAAGATCATAAAGGCCATAGCCAAATCTTTACAGGACATTGCCAGGCTGCATTGATGGAAATACAGGTCCATAATAGGTTCTACTTCCGATTTTATATTTCCCAGAGCCTTCATATAATTCACCAGGGCTACATTTCTGTACCCGGTCATTTTTTCTGAAGCTGCAACCTCGGCTCCATATTCGATATTGGGATTACCGCTTAATTTTCTAACCAGCTCGAGCATATCTTTTTTAGGATCTTCTAATTGATCTACAAGAACATCGCAAACCACAAGGGCTCCTGCGTTTATAAAAGGGTTTCGGGGTACGCCGCTTTCGTGTTCCAGCTGGGTGAGAGAATTAAAGGGGTCGCCCGAAGGTTCTACGTGCACTCTGTCCCAAAGATCTTCTCCCATAATATTCATCGCCATAGCCAGGGCAAATACTTTTGAAATACTTTGTATTGAGAAATTTTCCTTGCTGTCTCCAAAACAAAAATGCTGCTCGTCCCCGCAATATATGTGCATTCCGAATTTTCGGGGATCAACTTTGGCGAGTTCAGGAATGTAGGAAGCAGGTTTTCCCTGTACATCCCTGTAACTCATTTCACTTTCTATAGTATCCAGAATTTTCTGATAATCCATATTAATTTAATTCGCTTAAATCCTTTTCGGGTTCTAATTCGAAAGGTACTTTATCCTTCCTGAAAATCCGGGCTGTCAACTTACCTTTTAACGTAACTTTATTATCGTTTACTTCCAGCCAGCTACCTTCTCTAAGGCCCACAACCGGTTGCGAATTGAATACGTGAAATTCCTTAATTCTGGTTTCCCGGGTTTCCCCTTTATGGGTTGAACCGGTATCGGGGTCCAGATAATGCGGATTAATATTGAAAGGGACCACTCCCAGGGTTTTAAAGCTTGGCGGATAAATTATAGGCATGTCATTGGTATTTTGCATCGTGAGCCCGGCGATATTCGTCCCCGCACTACTGCCCATATATGCGGTGCCCTCGTGAATTTTCTGCTGAAGTAACTGCATTAGGTTTAAGCGATATAATTCAGAAACCAAAAGAAAGGTGTTTCCGCCGCCGGTAAAAACTCCGTCTGCGTTGTTCAGTGCCTCCTGCATATTATCAAATTCGTGAATGCCATTTAATTCTATTCCGGCTTTTTGAAAAGCGGTTTTGGCCAGGTTGGTGTATTGGTTGTGACTAATGCCCCCGGGGCGGGCAAATGGTATAAAAATCACTTCGCGATCTTTAAAAAATTCAGCAATTACCGGGATTAAATATTCCAGATAATCTTCATTATGCAAGGTAGAAGTACTTGCCAGTAAAGCTTTTTTCATCTTCTTTTCGTGTAAATTTAGCTGAAATAGACCTTTTAACAAAAGTTTACAAGCCCCTTGACGAAATTATTAGAAGTCGTATTGTTACTTTAAGTATGGAAAAATCACTACTCACATACGCAGCAATATTTTTTATTAGCCTCCAAAGTTTTTCTGTTATGGCCCAGGAACGGGTTAGGGTACAGGGAAAAGTAATCGTTCCTGAAGGGGATAGCCCCGAAGGGATGACCGTGATTAATGAAACCGGAAAATCCGGGACTATTACCAATTTGCAGGGGGAATTCAGTATTATGGCGGCAGAAAATGACAGCATTAGTTTTTCGGCCGTTCAATTCGAAAAATTTACGATCATAGTAGATGCCGGGGTAATAGATTCCCGACAAATGAATGTGTTTTTGACCGAATCGGTTACCGAACTGCCTGAAGTAGTGGTGCGTCCCGTAGACCTCACAGGTAACGTAAATGTAGATGTGAACCGCATTAGTGTTAACGACCCTTCCCTTCCCCGCTATACCGCCGCGCAACTCGATTCTATGGGTATAAGGGTGGAGCCCGATTCCCTTACACCCCCGGGAAGAAATGATGCCCTTGCACAAAGCCAGCAATGGTTGGTGAACGGCTTAAACCTGGTTAATATTTTTAAGTTGCTTGCCTATTCTGAAGAAGACAAATCTTTAAGCCAGGAACAAATAAATGAACAGGTTAGGTTGATGTATAATGATGAATTCTTCAGAGAAAATCTCGATATCGCTGAAGAAAACATTCAGGATTTTATATATTACACCAACGAAAGAGGCCTTTCGGAAGCGATGCTCCAGGAAGGAAACGAACTCGAACTAATCGAATTTTTAATCCTTCAGAGTGAAAATTACAAAAATCAGCAGGTACGAAACTAGCACTTTATCCTCCAAATTTCTTGTTTTAATATTTTTCCTTATTTCAGCGGGGCTGTGGGCTCAGGAGCCAAAGGTATTAAAAGGCGAAATTGTGGTAGACAAGGTTTCTGCCCCGGTTCATATCATCAACTTAACTGCAAAGACGGGAACCACTTCAGAAGCTGATAAAACATTTAAAATTAAGGTCTCTAAAGGTGATGAGTTGTTTATCTCTTCAGTAGAATTTGCTCCAAAAAAACTGAAGATTACTTCAGAAATATTAGAGGAGAATTACCTTTCCATTAAACTCGATCCTGCTTTAAATGAACTTGCTGAGGTAAAAGTGCATAATTTAAGCGGAAATCTTGAAGCCGATATTGCAAATATAAAAGTTCACGAGATGCCGGTTTTTGAAATTCCGCCGGTAGAGCCTATCAAACCCAGGGGGGTGCCTAACATCGCTTTTGAGCAAAACAGCCAAATGGCAAGTACTCCGGTTAATCTTCTGGCTGTTTATAAATTGGTCACAGGAAAAGATCTGATTAAGAAAAAGCCATCTATTAAACCTGCTATTTTCAATGAACAAATCGCGATTACCAGCCTTAGAAAAAAATTCGATGAAGATTTTTTCAAAAATCATCTTAAACTACAACACTCACATATCAACAATTTTATCTCCTTTGCATTTAAAAATGGCTTAAGTAAAGAACTTTTAGAAGAGAAAAATTCACTTGAACTCATCGCATTTCTGGAAAAGCACTCTAAAGAATATATCAAAAACCAGCAATTGGATGAGAATAATTCTCCTGTTTAATCTTGCTTTTTTAATCTTTTCAAGTGGTTTTTCGCAGGAAACCAGGACTCTCAAAGGCAAAATTCTGGCCGATTCCATTCTTGCTCCTGTTCACGTAATAAATCTCAAACAACAAAAAGGAAATTTAAGCGATTTGCAGGGCAGTTTTGAAATTTCTGCTTCAGTTGGGGACTCGATCTTATTTACTTCAGTTCAGTATCAGCGAAAAAGCATTCTCATTTCTCAGGAAATGCTTGAAAAAGGAAATATTGAAGTAACTCTGGTTGAAGATCTCAATGAGCTGGCTGAAGTGCGACTGCATAAATTTAGCGGGAATCTGGAAAAGGATCTGCAGCAAATTGATACCTATAATTTAAATGAGCTAAGAATTCCTTACCAGAAGCGGGACCCGATTACTAAAGATAAACGTATGCTGCATACGGCCACCACTTCGGCGGGAGGGGTGCCATTAGATGGTTTGTTAAACAAGCTTAGCGGGAGGCTGGATATGTTGAAATCTCACAGCCAAAACGAAGAATTAAAAAGGAGTGTTCAAAAAATTATAGCTAGCCTGCCTGAAGATTATTTCGAAGAGGTTCTGGGGATTTCAGCAAAAGAAGGCCTGAATTTTGTTTATTATTGTGCCGAAAATCATTCGCTTAGAGATCATAGCAATGATATGTTAGCCGTGATGAATTTATTCGAAGAAAAAATAAATGAGTTTAAAGAATGGCGAAATTTGTAATTTTTAAGGAAGCTTAGAATTTTAGGTTTAAAAATGAAGAAGATAATTTTTTTATTAGGTGCAGTTTTTATTCTATTGGCGTTTAAACCGGCCGTTCACGAATTTTATCTTAGTGTAACCGAGATAGAATACAAACAGGAAAAACAGAGCCTGCAAATTATTACCCGGGTATTTATAGATGATTGGGAAAATGTGCTTCGCAGCCGTATCGATGATAACATCAGGCTTTCGCACGAAAAAGAAGAGGGTTCTGTTCGCAAAGCTATAGAGCGATATCTCGGGCAGAAGCTAAAACTTGAGATTGGGGGTAGGGAACTTGAGCTGAAATATCTGGGAAAAGAATACGAGGCCGACCAGTTGGTGCTCTATATCGAGGTAGAAAATGTGCCCGATTTTAAAGAAATAAAGGTGCAAAATGCCATTCTTACCGATTTGTTCGATGATCAAAAAAATGTAGTGCACGTGAAGCGAATGAATAAAACAAAAAGCCTTTTGTTAACCAGAAGCTCGCCTGCAGATAAAATTAGATTTTAAAATTAATTTTCAATCCGTTCAAAAAACTTATTTTTAGCCATCTTAAAACGCATTATAATTATGAGAAAACCTGGGATTTTTAATTTTCTGCTATGTTTTTTTCTGATTCTTGGAGTTTCGGCTCAGGAGGAAAAACAGGAAGAACGTGAACAAGGCCACACCAACCAGAATAAATTCAGACAATTATACCAGGAGTTTGCCACTCCCAATCAGTTTAGAACGGGTTCTGGTGCTCCCGGAGAAGCTTATTTCCAGAATATGGCCGATTACAAAATGGATATTGTACTCGACGATAAAAATACCCGCCTGGATGGAGAGGCTACTATTACCTATCATAACAATTCTAAAAATCCGCTGGAATATTTATGGTTGCAGTTAGACCAGAATATTCGAACAAAAGATTCTCCTGCACTGCAAAAAGATCCTTCAGCAATGAATCCTGTGTCAACTCTTGAAGGTTTCACCGAAAACTATTTAAAGGAGCCTTTTGACGGAGGCTTTAATATCATTGAGTTGAAAAAGGATGGAAAGGCACTTGATTATACCATCAATTATACGATGATGCGGGTAGATCTCGAAGAGCCTTTAAAACCGGGAGAAAAATTTGAATTCTCTATTAAATGGTGGTACAATTTGAATAACCATATTACCGACAGAGCCCGCTCGGGTTACGAACATTTTCCTGAAGACGGGAATAATGCCTATGTAATAGCACAGTTTTTTCCTCGTATGGCAGTTTATAACGATGTGGAAGGCTGGCAAAATATGCAGTTTTGGGGAAGCGGGGAATGGGCCCTTCCTTTTGGAGATTATGAGGTGAATATCACCGTGCCTGCCGATCATATAATGGAGGCAACTGGCGAGCTGCAAAATAGAAAGCAGGTGTATACCAAAGAAATGCTTCAACGATACGAGCAGGCTAAAAAATCTTATGATGAACCGGTAATTATCGTATCTCAGCAGGAGGCAGAAAAAGCCGAAAAATCTTTCTCAAATAACACCAAAACCTGGAAGTATAAAGCTGAGATGGTTCGTGACTTTGCTTTCGCAACTTCCAGAAAATTTATTTTAGATATGATGGCGGTAGACGTAATGGGCAAAGATGTGATGGCCGTGTCTTTATATCCTAAAGAAGGAAATCCTTTGTGGGAAGAATGGTCTACCAAAGTTGTGGCCAGTACCTTGAAAACCTATTCCCATCATACTTTTCAATACCCTTATCATAAAGCAGTTTCGGTTCACGCAAGAAATCAGGGGATGGAATACCCTATGATTTGCTGGAATTATGGCCGTCCCGACGAGAACGGGGAATATTCTGATAGGGTTAAATTCGGAATGATGAGCGTAATTATTCACGAAATTGGGCATAATTTTTTCCCGATGATCGTAAATACCGATGAGCGGCAGTGGGGCTGGATGGATGAAGGTTTAAACACCTTTGGCCAGTATCTTGCCGAACAGGAATTTGCCGAAGAATACCCGGAAGCTTTGGGAAGTCTTGAAAAATACCCTTCGCGTCGTGGAGATCCCGAAAAAATTGTTCCTTATATGAGAGGTAACCAGGCATTTATTTCACCAATTATGTCTAATCCCGAAGAGGTTTATCAGTTAGGAAATAACGCCTACGGAAAGCCGGCTACAGCCCTTAACATACTTAGAGAAACGGTGATGGGGCACGAGTTGTTTGACCACGCCTTTAGAACCTTCTCCCAGCGTTGGATGTTCAAACACCCAACCCCTGAAGATTTCTTCAGAACTATGGAAGATGCTTCAGCCGTAGACCTGGATTGGTTTTGGAGATCCTGGTTCTATACCACCGATTTTGTAGACATAGGAATAAGCGAGGTGAAGAAATATTATATCACCGATAAAGCCACTAAGGAAGGTAAGGAGTTTTTGCAACGCTATGGTGCAAATCCAGATGAAGTCGATGCTGTATACGTGGTTTCAGAAGACAGCGAAGATTTTCAGGAAGGTTTAAAGCAAGGAAGCATTTTTGAAAATGCACCTAAACTCAATGAATATGTGATGGATAATTTCAGCCAGCAGGAAAGAGCTAAGCTTAAACAGCCAAAATATTTCTACGAGATTAGTTTTGAAAAGCCCGGAGGTATCCCAATGCCCATAATAGTAGAATATACCTACGAAGATGGCACTTCAGAAAAGATCACCTATCCGGTTCAAAACTGGAGAAAACACGATGCTGCTATCACCAAGGTAGTCGCTACCGATAAGGAAATCAGCAAAATAGTGGTAGACCCTGAGCTGAAAACTGCCGATATTGATGTAAGTAATAATACCTGGCCCCAGGAAGCCACCACCGATAAATTCGAAGAATTTAAAGAAAGTTTGGGCAACTAAAATTATTAAGCCGACTTTAACGAGTCGGCTTTTTTTATGCCTAAATTTGTGGCTATATTTGTTTGCTATGGGAAAACTTCCATTATTTATTAGTGGTGCCGAAATTGCCTTTATTTTGTTTATTCTGGTAATGGTTTTTGGCGCCGATAAGATTCCGGATATCGCGCGTGGGCTTGGAAAAGGTATGAAAATGCTGCGCAACGCCTCAAATGATATTAAAACCGAAATTCAGAAAAGCGCCGAAAAACAGGGAATCGATACCGATATTTCCAAAGACATCAAAGGTGAGATCGATAAGGTGAAAGAAGATATCGATGAGATAACCGGGTCGGTGAAAAGACGTCTTTAATTCTTGAAGAATGCTGGATCAGTTAAAGCAATGGGACCGGGAATTGTTCGTCTACCTTAACAGTTTAGGTCTTGAGCAATACGATCAATTCTGGATCCTGGTAACCCGTATCGAAAACTGGATTCCTTTTTACATATTCTTATTTGTGTTGTTTTTTCTGGCTTTCGACTGGAAAAAGGCTGCATTCACTTCTATTTTTCTACTTGCTACCTTTTTAAGCACCTGGGGTTTCACCAATCTTGTCAAGAATATTTATGTGCGGCTGCGGCCAAACAATAACCCAGATTTGGTAGACCTTATAAGAATACTTCAGGAACCAACCAATTACAGTTTCTTTTCGGGTCATGCATCTGCCTCGGTAGTGGTGGCTACATTTGTGGTTTTGGTTTTAAAGGATACCTACAGCTGGATTTATGTGGTCTTTATCTGGCCGCTTTTATTCATTCTTAGCCGTGTCTACGTAGGAGTTCATTACCCCAGCGACTTATTGGTGGGAGCCATCGTGGGAGTGGTTTTTGCCTATCTTTTCTTTTGGCTTTATAATCGCTCGGGGAGAAGGTTTATTTAACTCTGCTCAAAGTTAAACCATCCCGAATTGGTAAAATTACCGTCTCCAGGCGGGGGTCTTCGGCCAGGATTTTGTTGTATTCCAAAAGAGCCTTTGTAGATTCATCGTCTTCCTTGAGATCTTCTACCACCTTACCACTCCATAAAACATTATCTGAAAGTATAACGCCGCCCTTATTCATTTTTTGAATGATTAACTCAAAATACTTAGGGTAGTTGGGTTTATCGGCGTCGATAAAAACCAGGTCAAAACTATCTTCAATTTGCGGAATGATTTCCAGGGCATCACCTAAATATTGCTTTATTTGAGAATAATAGGTGGAGGCTTCAAAATATTTCTTCTGAAAATCATAGAGCTCTTCATTAATATCTATGGTATGCAGTTTTCCCCCGGGCTTTAGACCCTCGGCCAAACAAAGAGCCGAATAGCCGGTGTAGGTGCCTATTTCCAAAATAGAAGCAGGAGCGATGATCTTGCTTAGAAGGCTTAAAATGCGGCCCTGGTAATGCCCGCTAATCATCCTGGGCTGCAATACCTTTTGATTGGTTTCTCTGTTTAATTTCTGAAGAAATTCGGGTTCTTTTGCTGAATGTTTTACAATGTAATCATCTATTTTTTCAGGTAAGAAATGCATAGGACCTAATTTTTGTCAAATTTAAACTTTTGCAGGAAGACTGAAACCGAATTCAGGCAAAAGCGCCTATAGTCAAAAGATGATTTTTCCATCTTTTAATTAGTTGTATTTTTACTCGATAGGATAGATTTCGAAATTCAGCATAAAAACACCACACATGCAATATCAGAATACCCGCCAATTTGCGCAGGAACTCGATGCACAGGATAAACTTTCAAAATACCGGGAGCAATTTATTTTTCCGCAGCATAAGGGAAAGAATGTAATTTATTTCACCGGAAACTCTTTGGGCCTTCAGCCTACAACCGCTGCCGGTTATGTAAATGAAATAATGAACGATTGGGCCGGGCTTGGGGTTGAGGGTCATTTTAAAGCCGAAAAACCCTGGTGGGATTATCACGAAAGATTTTCAGAAAAACTGGCAAAAATTGTAGGCGCCAACCCAAGTGAAGTAACTGTGATGAATACTCTCACGGTGAATTTGCATTTGCTTATGGTTTCTTTTTACAGGCCTACGCAAAAGCGATATAAAATTATATGTGAAGAAAAAGCCTTTCCCAGCGATCAATATATGCTTGCCAGCCAGGTGCGTTTTCATGGATTTAAGCCTGAAGAGGCTATAGTGGAAATAAAGCGCCGGCCGGGAGAACATAATTTCAGAACTGAAGATATACTGGCAAAAATCGATGAGGTGGGCGATGCGTGTGCCCTGGTGTTATTAGGCGGAGTGAATTATTATACCGGCCAGGTGCTGGATATGGAGAAAATCACCCGGGCAGGTCACAATGCAGGTGCCTTTGTTGGTTGGGATTTAGCCCACGCTGCCGGGAATGTAAACCTGAGCCTGAATAAATGGGGGGTAGATTTTGCGGCCTGGTGCAGTTATAAATATATGAATAGCGGGCCCGGAAATGCATCAGGATGTTATATCAACGAAAAATACCATAATCTAAAAGAAATTCCCCGCTTCGAGGGATGGTGGGGCCATAGTAAAGAAAGAAGATTTCTAATGGAACCCGAATTTCAACCCGAACCCGACGCCAGGGCCTGGCAAATTAGCAACGCCCCGGTTTTAGCCATGGCACCCTACCTGGCTTCTTTAGAAATGTTCGATGAGGTTGGGATGCCTGCCTTGATTGCGAAAAGAGATAAAATAGTGAGTTATTTGGAGTTTATTCTCAATGATATAGCCCAAAAAGTTGAGGCAGAATTTGAAATTATTACTCCTTCAAATCCTGAAGAACGCGGCACACAACTCTCGGTTTTTCTTCACGGGCAGGGAAAAGAGCTTTTTAATTATTTGATGGAAAATGGCGTAATTCCCGATTGGAGAGAACCCAACGTCATAAGACTGGCACCGGCGCCATTCTACTGCTCTTTTGAGGATATGTATGAATTTGGCCAAATTTTGATGAAGGGAATTCAACAGCAATAAAAATATATTATGAGGTCGATTTTAGCAGTTTTCGTTAGTCTTTTTTTCTTCATGGTAAATGCGCAGGAAAGGCAGGTTGATGAAGTCTTACAGGAAAAACTGGAGGCAGCCACCAGGAATTTTCAGGGGGATGTTGGAATTTATGTAAAACATCTTAAATCGGGTAGGGAAGTAGCTATTAATGCCGACACGGTTTTTCCTACTGCAAGCATTGTGAAAATTCCTATTCTGGTAAAGCTTTTCGATAAAATCGATAAAGGTGAACTGGGTTTGAACGATACTTTAATTTACACTGAAGACCGACACTATGGAGGCTCAGGGCTTATGCAGTTTTTTAAAGATTCAACCAAAACCGATATCAGAATTCTTGCTTCGTTAATGATTACTCAAAGCGACAATGTGACTTCGCTATGGAGTCAGGAACTTGCCGGGGGTGGGAAAGAGATCAATGCCCTTATGCACGAATTGGGGCTTGAACACACTCGCGTAAATTCCAGAACCAAGGGCAGGGAAAAAATCTGGGAGAAATATGGTTGGGGCCAAACCACCCCCCGCGAAATGTCCCAGCTTGTTATTATGATGAGAAACCGGGAGCTTATAAGTGCTGCGGCCAGTGATGAAATGTACAGGTTATTGAGCAATAGCTTTTATACCGATTATGTGCTTTCACAAATTCCGCCTTTTGTGCAGACAGCAGCCAAACAGGGAATGGTAAACCGCTCCCGATCTGAGGTGGTGCTGGTAAATGCCCCTTCAGGCGATTATGTGCTTTATATAGCTACTAAAAATAATAAAGATGAGTCCTGGGATTATAAGAACGAAGCCTGGAAACTGCAGCGCGAAATCTCTAAAATCACCTGGCAGCATTTTGAACCTCAAAGCGATTGGAAGCCCGCAAAAAATTCAGAAGAATTGGTGAGAGGCTTGAGGTATTAATTTATTTCACTTCAATATTGCTGAAGAAAAGCTCAAAACTCCCGTCGGGAGATTTATGGGAACGGGCAATTTTTAGACCTTTGTAATCCTTAAAATCTTCCCAGGTGGTGGGCATTTCTCTATTCCCATCGGCCGATTTGTAAATCCATTCCTTCAGCAGTAAATCTTTTTCAAAGTAAATTACATAGGTGTCTCCAGGGGTGTAGCCTCCTTCATTTTTATAGGAAACTTCTACATAATTCATTTCGGTTTGGCTTATTGGCGCCTTAGCTTTTTTTACTTCTGAAATCTCGGCATCACTCCAAACCAATTGAAAGGGGAATAACAACCAGTAACTATCATTGATAAACTTTTGATCCACCTCTTTTTCTTCTTCAGAAATATCTCCGTCTTTTTTATAGGTGCGGCTTATATCTGCCTCGGTGAGGCGAATCTCATCGGTTTTGGTATTCCAGTTCCAGGCACGGCTTGTTCTAAGTGAATCTCCAACTTTTACATTAAAAGTAAAATTTATCTCCTCAACATTTTCGAAATTATTGAACCCATGAGCCTCTGCGATTTGACGGCCAATAGAGTTTTCTTCCTGCACTTCAAATTCGGTTTCTGAAACCACAGGGCTTTCTTTTTTTGTTTCCTTACAGGAGATGATACTGAGGGCCAGGAGAAAGAAAATTATTTTTTTCATGCTAGATTGGATTGGTTATGCATTAAAGTTACTAAAATTTACAGGCATTTCAGAAAACAAAAAACTCCCCGAAAGTTCGGAGAGTTTTTGATAGATTCGATTAGTAAACTATTACAGTCTACGCCCTGTAAGTAATTTATACAGTATTAAAATCACAGCCAGTACAATTAGAATGTGGATAATGCTTCCCAAATCTGGAAAAGCAAAAAATCCTACTAGCCATCCGATTACTAGCAAAACTACGATTAGCCAAATTAAATCTCTCATAATAGTGGTTTTTAGGCAACAATGTTGCGTTGGTTAATTGATTGTATTAAAGATAGGTATTATTTTGATTGTTTTTGAGGCTCAGCTATTTATGGTCTTCTTCCTGTAGCCAAACGGTACAAAATCCCAATAATGGCAAGTACCAGTAAAATGTGAATCAGGTTACCTACAGCTTCTCCAAAGCCTATATAACCAATAAGCCAGGCGATGATTAAAATGACGACAATGAGCCAAATAAGATCTCTCATAATAGATAGTTTGATTAGGTAGAACTAAATTAGAGAAGAAAAATGTGCAGTAAAGAGCATTTAACGCCTGTTTAACTAGACTGTTAAAATTTATCGGGATTTTTAATAATTTCGGCTGCGCGGCTGTTAATTGCTTCCATTTCTTCAGGAGACTTTTTATCCAGTAAGCTCAGCATCATTTTCATTCGCCGGTTGTCTTTAAAATACTCCCGCTTTTCATGTAGAAAATTCCAGTAGAGACTATTGAAGGGGCAGGAGTGTTCTCCGGTCTTTTTACTCACTTTATAGGCACAATCCTGGCAGTAATTGCTCATTTTATTGATATAAGAACCGCTGGAAATATAGGGTTTGGTTGCTACGATCCCTCCATCGGCATATTGGCTCATTCCCCGGGTATTGGTGATTTCTACCCATTCGATGGCATCTATATAAATTCCCAGATACCAGGCGTCTACTTCGTTTGGATGAGTTTGAGTAAGCAGAGCGTAATTACCCGTAATCATTAAGCGCTGAATATGATGCGCATAGGCATTGTCTAAACTTTGTTGAATGCTGGTTTTTAGACAATTCATTTTGGTATTCGCTGTCCAGTAAAAGTCGGGAAGTTTATTTTGATTGTCCAGCTTATTGCTTTGGCGGTAGCCCGGCATTTCCTTCCAGTAAATTCCTCTCATATACTCCCTCCATCCTAAAATTTGCCTTACAAAACCTTCAACCTGAGAGATGTCAATTTCTGTTTTATGCGATCGCCAATGGTTAATTACAGCTTCCAAAACTTCTTTTGGTTGAAGCATTTTGGTGTTGAGAGCAAAAGATAAACGGGAATGATATAAATAGGCTTCATCTGTATGCATGGCGTCCTGAAAATCTCCAAAATGAACCAATAGATTTTTGCAGAAATAATTTAATACCGATAAAGAATCTTCCCGGTTGGTGGGCCAATTGAATTTTTCAGCATCTATATTTCCGAAGCTTTTAATGCCGGCTTCAGAAATTTCCTTTAAGAGTGCACTTATATCTTTTCTGAAACCTCTTTCATGCGGGATTTCAGGTTTTCCTTTCCACTTTTTCCTGTTCGACTTATCATAATTCCATTTTCCGCCTTCGGGATCATTCTCATTAACCATGAGAATGTTGTATTTCTTACGCATATAGCGATAGAAATACTCCATGGTTAATTGTTTTTTGTCTTTATAAAATTCGCTCAATTCTGTACGGGAGCTTAGAAAATGTTCGCTGTTTACTGCTTCAGATTTGATATTGAGCTTTTTGCAAAAATCTTTGAGCTGTTCATCCAGCCGGTATTCGTCGGGTAATTGGTATTCAAATTTTTCAATTTTATATTCTGAAATGATTTGTTTCAGGTTTTCGTCCAGGCTTTGCAGGTTTTTCCTGTCATCGATTTTGTAATAAATTAAATCGTGATTGCGTTCTTTTTGATATTCAGCAAAATTGCGCATAGCGGTAAAAAAACCAAGCAGCTTCTGAATGTGATGAACCACATAATCGGTCTCCTGCCGCATTTCCATCATTACATACACCACTTCCTGCCGGGTTTCCGCAAACCAGCTATGCTTATAATTTAACTGATCGCCTAAAATTAAACGCAGAATCTTTTTGTCTTTACTCATTGTTTCGGGAACTATTTCTGCGGCACTTTTCACTGCAGTATTTGACCTCTTCCCAGCTGTTTCTCCATTTTTTGCGCCAGCTAAATCGTCTTTGGCAGATAGGGCAAAGCTTGGTTGGTAAATCGGCTTTCTTAAGATGTTTCATTTGATGTAAAGAATGAGCGTATCTCCTGTTCTGGCCGGGCATAGTGAAACCTGTCCAATAATTGGGGTAGGGCATAGCCATCCAACCCGTTTATCGCAACGGTTTCTGCATCATCCAGGCGCAACCAGCCATCGGGGGCCTGTATGCCTTCTTCAAAATAGATGTGTTCAATGGCGCCAATCACCATCACGGTATTGTTCTCTTTGATGAGATACTCATTCACATAACGACATCCAATTTTTATGGCCGATTGTTTTACATAGGGTGCGTAAAAATTATCCAGGTATTCCTCCTTTAGCCCCGTTTTTTGAAATTCTGAAATTTCTTCATCATATTTCGCTGCGGTTTGATGAGCGCTTTCAATCATATTCTTCTGAATATGATTTACGGTGAAAAAGTTATTTTCCCTGATGTTTTTATAGGTATTGCGCGGTACCTCCTTTATAGGCCTGGTGATAAATCCCAGCAGGGCGGGATCGCTTCCCAGGTGAGTAACCGAGCTAAAAATGGCCAGATTGGGGCCGTGTTCCCTGGATTTAGTAGCGATAAGATTGGCCGATTTATATCCGGTTATGCTATTTACAAGATTAAGCCTCGGAATCTTCTCCATGGCTTTAATTTCTTCAGCAGTAATATGTTTCATAGGTTTAAAAATTAAGGTGATATCAACTAATTTTTCAGAAGCTATATATTTCCTGAAATAGATTAATCGATATCACCTTATTTTGTATTTGATTTCAAACTTTAATCAGGATTCATTTTCAATTTTATTGATTCTAATCTCATAGTCATCCATCGCTTCCCGAATCGCATCAACGTTATCTGAAGCTTTTTGATGGGCTGCTTCCATAACCTTTTCGAGGTCTTTGTCGGGATGCTCAAAGAGGTCGGTAATAATATGGTTAATCTTGTCTATAATGCTTTCCTGGGTGTTTTTCACATCTTCCAAACGATTTAATACAGAGCGCATATGCTCCAGTTTTTGCTCATCCATAATTTTAGTTTTTAGGCTTATGCTTAAATTTAGCCATTCTCCCGGCCGAAAAACTTAAAATTAACCCCGAATTATAATTTTTTATAGATTCTTTGACAGCCTTTTAGGTATTTCTGGAGGCAAGCTTTCAATAGCTTTATAGAATTAAGTATTTTCGTAGGCAAACAGGTCTTTGGCCGGGTTATATTATCATGCAAACTCCAAAAAATATTGCCGTAGTCGGCTCTGGGCTGGTAGGTTCTTTACTGGCGCTTTATCTCAAACAAGCCGGGCATCAGGTTCAGGTTTTTGATCGTCGCCCCGATATTCGAAAAGTAGAATTCTCTGGCCGCTCCATTAATTTGGCGATGTCTAATCGCGGGTGGCGTGCCCTGCGCGAGGCTGGAATCGAAGATGAAGTGAGAAAATTAGCGATCCCCTTAGATAAAAGAGCTTTACACGTTAACGAAAAACCGGTTTATTTTCAGCCCTACGGAAAAAAAGGGGAGGCAATCTACTCCATATCCCGGGGTGTTCTAAATCGAAAAATGATAGACCTGGCTGAAGAAGCAGGAGTAAAGTTTAGTTTCGAAGAAAAGGTTTGGGATATAGATATGCCCGAAGCCAAATTATATACCGGAGAGTCTGAAAAGGGCGAATGGCAGGAATATCAATTCGACCTTATTTTTGGTGCCGATGGTGCGTTTTCCAGGGTGCGCCATAAAATGCAACGACAAAGCCGGTTTGATTATTCCCAGGCTTTTATCGATGTAGGCTATAAAGAACTAACCATTCTGCCCAACGAAGACGGCAGCCACAAACTCGATAAAAATTCCTTTCATATCTGGCCGCGCGGAGAATTTATGCTCATTGCGATGCCAAATCTTAACGGTAGTTTTACCTGCACGCTTTTTCTTCCGTTTGAAGGAAAATATAGTTTTGAAAGTCTGCAGAGCGAGGAGCAGGCCGATGTTTTTTTTGAAACTCATTTTCCCGATATCAAAAATGAAATTGATAACCTGAAGCGGGATTTTTTTAAAAATCCTACCAGCTCTATGGTAACTATAAAATGCTACCCCTGGTCATACTGGGAAAAGGTAGTCCTGGTTGGCGATTCGGCGCACGCCATAGTCCCGTTTTATGGACAGGGGATGAATGCGGGCTTTGAAGATATTAGTGTTTTGTTTCAAAAAATGCAGGCCCATGGAGATGATTGGGAACGAATTTTCAACGAATACCAGGCCGAGCGAAAACCCAATACTGATGCCATCGCCGAGTTAAGCTATCGCAATTTTATGGAAATGAGCAGCAAAACGGCCGATAAAAACTTCCTGCTTCAGAAGAAAATAGAAAAGCAATTTGCGGCGAAGTATCCCGACAAATGGATTCCGTTGTATTCCAGGGTGACTTTTTCAGATAAACCCTATACCGATGCGCTCGAAATTGGCGATAAACAAAGGGCTCTTATGGAAGAAGTGATGCAAATGCCAGAAATTGAACAAAAATGGGATAGTCTCGAGGTAGAAAGAAAAATTCTTGATTTAATTGAAGAAAAAGGGCTTTAAGGTAACACCTCTTCCTCATCTTCTAACATCTCGAGTTGCAAACTGTCATAGACATTCACCAGGCTCTGCCGGTCTTCGGTAAGAACGATAAGCAGGTCGTTAGGTTCTATCACCGTATTTCCGTTAGGTGTTAAGAATTTGTCATCTCTGGAAATCATGGCAATAATAGCCTTCCGCGGAATTTTTAAATCGACTATTCTTTTTCCTACAGAATGATTATTCTCCGGAATAATAATCTCTTTGATAAAGGATTTTTCACCATCTGAAAGGAAAACATCTACCGGCGATTTAGGTTTTGCCTTCATAGGCAAGGCTACGTGCAGCCATTTGGCCACCAGGGAGAGCGTGGTTCCCTGAAGCAATACCGAACTAAGGGAAACGAAAAATACAATATTGAAGATCATATTCGCTTTTTCAATTCCTGCAATTAAAGGATAAGTCGCAAATACGATGGGCACCGCACCCCGAAGTCCCACCCAGGAGATATACCAGCGCCGCCTCATTTTCATTTTAAAAAAGGAAAGACTTAGAAAAACGCCCAAAGGCCGGGCTATAAAAATTAAAAATGCTGAGATTAAAAATCCAATGCCCGCGATAGAAATAACCTGAGAAGGAAATACCAGTAATCCCAGGGTGAGGAACAAAACGATTTGCATAAGCCAGGCGAGCCCGTCAAACATTCGCATTATCGTTTTTTTGTGAATAATGTTGTGGTTGCCCAGGTAAACTCCGGCAAGGTAAACCGCTAAAAACCCATTTCCGCCTATAAAATCGGTTAGGGAAAACACGATGAACATTAAGGCAATGGCTAATACGGGGTATAAACCATCGAAATCCAAACGAATTCGGTTGATGATTAATTTGCTCAATTTTCCTAAGAGGAAACCCATCGCGGCGCCAATTAAAATTTGCTGTAGGAAAAATGGGATGATGCTAAGTATGCTTTTATCGGGGCTTACCACGAGGCTTAGAAAAGCAATGGTAAGGAAATAGGCCATTGGGTCGTTACTACCACTTTCAAGCTCAAGGGTGGGGCGCAACCGTGATTTCAAAGCCAGATTTTTAGATCTCAAAATTGAAAAAACCGCTGCGGCATCGGTAGAGGAAACAATGGCTCCCAGCAGTAAGGCTTCGAATATCCCGAAATCGGTAATATAGTATACAAAAGTCCCTAATCCCAGGGCGGTAAAGAGAACTCCCAGGGTTGAAAGGGAAATTCCCTGCCACACCACGGGCTTAATACTTCTCCAGTTGGTGTCAAGCCCCCCGGAAAATAAGATGAAATTCAGAGAAACTATCCCGATAAATTGAGCCAGGGAGGGATCGTTAAATTCTATACGACCCAGGCCTTCACTTCCTGCCAACATTCCCACCAAGAGAAACAGCACCAGGGTGGGTACTCCAAACCTGTAGGAAGTTTTTCCTGCCAGGATACTAATAAAAAGAAGGAGCGAACCTATTAGCAGGACGTTTTCTATGGTGATGTTCATTTTCTAATTTTGGCTAAAAATACATGAACTAAACCCAATTTCTGAATTTCCCGGCTTTGAAATAATGGCAAATTCAGAAATTTCTAATCCTTTAATAAATGAGGAAATTTTCTTTTAAATCGCTCGAATCTTGGGTTGGAAACCTTTTGAATGTAGGGGTTGTTTGGATTGTATTTTTTGTAATCCTGGTGGTAGTCCTCGGCAACCCAGAATTTTAAAAATGGTAATACCTCGGCGGCTATGGGTTTGTCGTAATCTTCAGCAATTCGATTTTTTACTTTTTCTATAATTCTTTTTTGTTCCTCATTTTGATAAAAGATGATAGAACGGTATTGTGAACCTATATCGGGACCCTGCCCGTTAACCTGCGTCGGATTTTGGGAGCCAAAATATACTTCTACGAGGGTTTCAAAGCTAACCACATCGGGATCGTATATAATTTCTACGGCTTCAGCGTGGCCGGTTTTGCCGGTATTGCTTTCTTCATAAGTGGGATTCCTGGTATGTCCCCCTGCGTAACCCGAGATAGATTCTTCTACTCCTCTTACGCTTTCATAAATAGCCTCCACGCACCAAAAGCAGCCTGATGCGAAATAGGCTCTTTCCAGTCCATTTTCGGCAGGAACTTCAACAGGATCGGCATTGGCGATTTCGGGTCTGGTTACACTTTTTTCCTGTGCCGTGTTTCCGCAGGAAATGAATAAAAATGCTATGCTAAAAATCAGGCTAAGGGACTTCATATTATTGTCTTTTATAATTGCCTTCAAGGGTTTTCTTGCCATAAATTGCGTAATCGGTGGCCAGTTGGCCGTCTATATGAAAACCTTTCCAGTCCAGGTCCATTTGACCATTTTCACCGGGCAGCATTATCGCAATAGGCTGGTTTTTATCGAAATCTTCCCAGGGCAGTTCGGTGTTGGTATTTCGCGATGATGGCTGTGTATAATAGAAATGAATCTCGCTCCCCGGGCCTTTTTCTACGCGGGCTGTGATGTAAATTTCATCTGGTCTCAAACACATCTCGGTGGTGCCGCCTTCAACTACATCTAAGCAATAGCAATTACAGGTGGCATCACTTTCATCTACCTTTGTATATTTTCCTGAAGTTGATCCGCTCCTTGTAGAGTTATTGGCACGATCGGGTTGAGAGCTGTCTATATCCCTGCGACCCTGGTTATTTTGAGAAGGCGGGTTGCCAGTAGAGTTTCTGTTTTGATCATTGCCTTCCTGATTCTCAATATTGAAATCATCGGTTTGTTCTATATCGTCTACCTGGGTCACGTTTTGATCTGTTTCATTTTTACAGGACACAAGGGCCAGCATAAGTACCGGAATTATAAAAAATCTTTTCATAATAGTTGGGTTTATAATTTAAAGGTAAAGCTTTTCATAAGCCTATACTGTGAAATACTTGTTAAGCTACCAAAAAACAACAACCCCGAAGCGAGTTGCTTCAGGGTTGTTTTGTATTTAGAACCTCCCGGAATCGGGCTGTTAGTTTTATGAAACTTTGGTGAAAAGATTTTCCATTTTTTCTCTTTCCTCTTTAGCAAGATCCTCATCTACCAATATTCTTCCGCTGTGCTCATCGGTGATGATTTTTTTCCTTCCGGCGATTTCCATAATCACCTGTGGAGGAATGGTGAAATAAGATCCACCTGAAGCACCTCTTTCTACAGGAACTACCGCCAATCCGTTCTTTACATTTTCACGAATACGCTTATAAGCTCTCACTAAACGCTCCTCGATGTTCTTTTCAAACTCGGCCGATTTGGCGATAAGCGCCTGCTCTTCCTTTTCGGTTTCAGCTAAAATCGCGTCTAACTCACCTTTTTTGTGCTCAAGGTGTTTTTTTCTTTCCTCAACACGCTCTTTAGTTTGAGCGATTACTTCCTTCTTTTGCTCAATTTGAGCCTTGTACTCGCGAATGTGCTTTTCTGCCAATTCGATTTCTAATTCCTGAAATTCAACTTCTTTAGATAAAGCATTGAATTCACGGTTATTGCGAACATTTTTTTGCTGCTCGCTGTATTTTTTGATAGTGGCCTTAGATTCATCTATAAGATTTTTCTTGGCCTTAATATCATTTTCAATAACCTCAATATCGGCATCTAATTTTTCCAAACGAGTGTTTAATCCTGCTACTTCATCTTCCAGGTCTTCAACTTCCAAGGGAAGTTCGCCGCGTACGTTTCTAATCTCATCGATTCTGGAGTCTACCAGCTGAAGATCGTACAACGCTCTTAACTTCTCTTCTACAGTTACTTCGTTTTTTTTTGCCATAGTTAAATATACTTGATAGGATTGGTATTTGTCTCTGCTAAAATAAGTGCAAAATTACTAATTTTTTTTGTCAAATAAGAATGAAGTAAATTTTTTGTGAACTGCTCGCTTTCATAGTGACCAATATCGGCTAACAGCAGGTTTTTTCCGGCTTTATAGAAATCGTGGTATTTTAAATCGGCAGTGAGAAACACATCGGCCCCGGCAGCTTTGGCTTTATTGATCGCAAAACTGCCGCTACCGCCCAAAACCGCGACCTTTTTTATTTCTTTTCCGCGAAATTCTGAATGCCTTATGCAACCGCATTCGAAGGTAGATTTTACCTGCTGAAGAAAATCCTTTTCATTCGCCGGGCTCGCTAATTCCCCGATCATTCCCATCCCAATTTGCTGGTGCGCATTTTCAAGCCGTGTGATTTCATAGGCCACTTCCTCATACGGATGAGCGGCAAATAATTGCTGAAGTATTTTTGATTCCAAATGCACAGGAAAGGTCACGCCAATCTGGGTTTCTTCCTCAAAATGCACCTGCCCACGCTCTCCTATAGTTGGATTGGCTTCATCATTAGGCCTAAAACTTCCTTCGCCTTTTAAATTGTAACTGCAGTGATCGTAATTGCCAATGCTGCCTGCTCCAGCTTCAAATAAGGCAGCACGAACTTTTTGGGCATCTGAGGTGGGCACAAAGGTGGTAAGTTTGCGAATTACATCTTTTCTTGGAATTAGAATCTTTCGGTTTTCCAGCCCAAGTTTTTCGCAAATCATATCATTCACGCCCTTATAATGATTATCAAGGGCGGTATGAATCGCAAAAATAGCGATGTCGTTTTTGATGGCTTTTATGATGGTTCGCTCTACATAATCTCTTCCGGTAAGTTTTTTTAAGCCCGAAAAAATTATAGGATGAAAACAAATGATGAGATTACAGTTTTTACCGATGGCTTCTTCAACAACAGCCTCCAAACAGTCCAGGCTAATAAGCGCATTGCTTACCTGGGTCTCGGGATCTCCCGTTAGGAGACCAACATTGTCGAAATCTTCGGCATAGGCAGTAGGGGCGAAGTCTTCAAGAATTTTTATTACTTCCTTTATTTTCATTTTTCTCTGGATTTTATAAAAAGCCCTTGCTTTTTACTTATTTTCGATGCTGAAACAGCTCTGAATTCAGGTTTTTTCAAATTTAAAGATTATTCTCTGCCTTTATGAAGCTTTTTAGAAAATTGCTGTTGCCTTTTTCAATCCTGTACGGACTCATAACCTGGGTGCGCAATATGCTTTACGATAGTGGCTGGAAAAAATCTACTGAATTCAACCTACCCATAATTTGTGTGGGTAATCTCAACACAGGCGGCACGGGAAAAAGTCCTATGATCGAGTATTTGTTGGATTTCTTCGGAAAGGAACATCGGGTGGCCAGCTTAAGCCGCGGCTACAAACGTAAGACCAAAGGTTATTGCCTGTTGAAGGGAAACGAAAGGGCTGAAGCCGTTGGTGACGAACCGCTTCAGTTTAAGCGAAAATTTCCGGAGGCTTTGGTTGCCGTTGATGCCAATAGAATACGGGGTGTGGAAAAATTACTCTCCATAAAACCTGAGTTGATTTTGCTCGATGATGCTTTTCAGCATAGAAAAATTAAACCTGGCTTTTCGATTTTGCTCACGGCCTACGGAGATTTGTATTCCGACGATTTTATGCTGCCTACCGGCAATTTAAGGGAGTTCAGCAACGGGGCTTCCCGGGCGCAAATCATTGTGGTTACAAAATGCCCAAAAAATTTAACTACACCTGAAAAGGACCGAATTAGAAGCCGACTGGAACTCAGAAATTATCAAAAACTGTTTTTTAGTTATATCGACTATAATTCGCGGCTGGTTTCCAAAGAAGGTTCCCTGGACTTGAATGCCTTAAAAAATAAAGAATTTTGCCTGGTTACCGGAATCGCTAAGCCTGAGCCTTTGCTGCAATTTCTTCAGAAACAACAATTGGATTTCAAACATCTCAATTTTGGAGATCATCATAATTTCAATAAAGAGGAAATCAAAAAATTAAATAAAGAAAACTTTATTCTCACCACCGAAAAGGATTATGTAAGGCTTCAGGATAAAATTAGTGACAATAAGCTTTACTATCTATCTATTAGATCGGCATTTCTGGGCAAGGAAGAGGAATTTCAGCAGGAATTGCTGAAGTTTGTAAATTCTTATAAATAAAAAAGAGGCGCACATTGCACCTCTTTTTGTTTTGGCTAATTCAAACTATATATTCGAAATCTGATCTATATAATTCTACTGGCCAGTTTTATTCAAAGAGCTTGCCAAAAGCTTAAACCGTATGTTTAGTTAGGCTTAAGTGTTTGTTAATTTTATTGAAGAACTCTTCGGTTTTATAGGGTTTCGGAATGATGTCATTAAAGCCGTTTTTGTAGAAATCTTCCAGGCTTTCTTCCAGGGTTACCGCAGTAAGCGCGATAATTGGAATATCCTCATTAAATTTTCTAATTTGAACGGTGGCTTCAATCCCGCTAATTCCGGGCATATGAATATCCATTAAAATAAGATCAAAATCTCCATTTTTCACCTTATCTATGGCCAGATCTCCCGTATCTGAAACTTCACAAATCACCCCGTTCTTTTCGAGAATCTTTCGGGTGATCATCTGGTTGATCTTGTTGTCTTCTACGATAAGGATCTTTTTGCCTTTCATAATATTGGCATCCTCAAGGGCGATGCTTTCTTTTGAAGCCTCTTTTGGGATTTCAAGAGCTTCAAATTTTAGTTGAAAGCTAAACCTTGAACCTTTGCCAAGCTCACTCTCCAGCGTTACCTCGCTACCCATTAAGTTGAGCAGATTCTTTACGATTGAAAGACCCAGGCCTGTACCACCGAATTTTCGGTTAATTTGGGTTGAACCCTGGGTGAAATTCTCAAAAATCGCCTTTTGTTTCTCTTTTGAAATCCCTTCCCCATTATCTTTAATCTCAAAATCCAGCCATACAAAAGCACTTTCCTGCCTGGCCTTTTTTACTGAGATCCAAATATCCCCATCTTCGGTGAACTTGATGGAGTTTCCAATCAGGTTGATAAGCACCTGGGAAATTTTTAAAGGGTCTCCCTTTAATTTCTTCGGAATAGCCTGGTCGAAATCGAAATGAATTTTGGTGTTTTTCTCATCGGCCGAATTTTTAAGCGCCACCAGCACATCTGAGATCCTCTTTTCCAAATCGAAATTGGTCTCAATAATTTCAACCTTGTTGGCTTCCAGTTTATTTAGATCGAGAATGTTATTAATAAGAGAAAGCAAATATTCCCCTGAAAATTTCAAAGAATTAAGATGTTCTTTTTGATTTTCAGTAGGGCTTTCCTCGAGCAAAAGATGAGTTAGCCCAGTAACAGCATATAAAGGTGTACGAAGTTCGTGGGTGATAGTAGATAAAAACTGTGCCTTTGCCAGGGAAGCTTTCTCGGCATTTTCTTTAGCCCTGGTAAGCTCGTTGTTTTTCTTTTGAAGCAATTCGTTGGCTCTGGCCCTTAGATTGTTGTTTTTATATAAAGATAAGGTGAGCAGCGATAAAATCGTGATAAGGGCAACACTTAAAATGGTGGTGAGTTTGTTTACCTTGAGCGAGCGTTGCTGCTCTGCATTTCGCCGGGTAAGCTCATTCATACTGCTTCGTAAAGCATCAACTCCATAGCGGGTATTGGCATCTACTGCAAGGGCTTCCTTGTTTAAATTAAAAATCGATTCTCTTATCTCGTCGCTTATCCGCGCATAGGCCAGGGCTTTGGCAAAATCTCCCTTAGCCTCGTAAATATCGCTTAACAGGCGATTATTGCTCATCTCCATCCCCGAAAAGGCCTTTTTACGGCTTAGTTCAAGACCCGCCATAGCATCTTCTTCGGCGAGATTAATGTTTTCGAGTTTTAAATGAGTGCGACCGCGAAAATAATTTAGCCTTGCTTTCTCGTAGTAATTTTCTGAATTTTCCAGCAAAGTCTCGGCTTTATTGAATTCGGCCAGGGCTTTTTCGTGATCACCAATTAGGTTTAGGTATACTGATCCCCGGTTTAGACTAATAATTCCCAGGTGCTCTTCGTCTCCTCTTTCCTTATAAATACGCTCGGCCTGATTAAAATAAGAAAGTGCCCGTTGCGCATCTTTTTTAGCCAGAAAGGTTTTTCCGAAATTTACATAACTATAGGCCAGGCCAACTTCATCTTCAATTTCTCTTTGAATAGAAATCGCCCGCTGCAATTCGGTAATGGCTCTTTCGTAATCGTGTTTGATATAGTAGAGCTTGGCGATGATGCTGCTGGTTAGCGCGATATAGCGCTTATGACCAATAGATTTCGATAATTCCAGGCTATGGTTTAACTGCTCCATCGCCGAATCAAAATCCAACTGGTCTATAGAAATTTCGGCCTCGGCAAGCAAAACCTGAATTTCATCATTGGTCTTAGCCACCTCATTGAGGCCTGGTTGCTTCTGGCAAAGGGCAGCAAAGCTCAATAAGAAGAACACCATTAGCAGGTTTAGCTTAAAGTATTTCATGGGCGGTTGATCAGTAAGCTTCTAATAAGTGTTAAATATAGTTAATAATTGTTAACTCTTGAAATTATATCGATAAGCCTTGAGGAATAGCCATATTCATTGTCATACCAACCTATAATCTTCAGTAATTTTCCTCCAATCACCGAGGTCATTTCTGCATCAAATACGCAGGAGTGAGTGTTGTTTATAATATCTATAGAAACGATGGGGTCTTCGGTATAACTGAGTATACCTTTAAATTTTTCTTCTGAAGCTGCTGTTTTAAAGATTTGATTTACCTCCTCGATGCTGGTTTCCTTTTTTAAATTCAGGGTTAAATCGCTTAGCGACCCATTTGGGACAGGTACCCGAATGCCGCAACCTCCAATAACATCACTTAATTCAGGGAAAATTCTGGTGAGGGCTTTCGCTGCTCCTGTGGTTGTTGGAATAATAGATTGGGCAGCAGCTCTGCTTCGTCTAAGGTCACGGTGTGGTTGGTCGTGCAAACTTTGATCGGTGGTGTAGGAATGCACGGTGGTGATGTAAGCCTGGGCGATGCCAAAATTTTCCTGCATCAACTTTAGCATAGGAGCTACATTATTGGTGGTACAGGAGGCGTTGGAGATGATGGTTTCAGAACCATCTAAAATATGGTCGTTTACGCCTAAAACTACCATTTTGATGCTATTATCTAAAGGTGGGACACTTAAAATCACCTTCTTTACTCCGGGTTTCAGGTGAGCTTCAAGTTCTGTTTTGTGTTTAAATTTCCCGGTAGCCTCTACTACATAATCGACCTCGAGTTCATCCCAGGGGATATCTTCGGGTTTCGAAAATTGAAAAAATCGTGTGGAATTTTCATTAACTACAATAGTATCGGCTTTAACCTCCAGATTTCGGTTGAGAGGGCCGTGAATACTATCGTATTTTAGCAGATGAGCCAGGCTTTTAATATCGGCCAGATCGTTTATGGCCACTACCTGGAAATGAGGATGATCAAGCAAAAGCCTGAACAAACTTCGGCCAATACGGCCAAAACCGTTAATGGCAATTTTAGTTTTTGAAACCATCTAACTTAGTTGATGTGTTTCTGAGCTTTATAACTGGAGCGAACAAGCGCGCTGCTTTCCACGTGTCTAAATCCAAGGTCAAGACCTATTTCTTCGTATTTTTTAAACTGCTCGGGGGTTATAAATTCTTTGACTGGGAGGTGTTTTTTACTGGGTTGCAGGTATTGTCCAATAGTTACCACATCTACTCCTGCATTTCTTAGATCGTGCAGGGTTTCAATAACTTCATCTTCCTGCTCTCCAAGCCCAAGCATAATTCCCGATTTGGTTCTTCTAACACCCTGGTCTTTTAGATATTTTAAAACTCCTAAACTACGGTCGTATTTCGCCTGAATGCGCACCTCGCGGGTGAGTCTTTTAACCGTTTCCATATTATGGGAAACCACTTCGGGCATCACTTCAACTATTCGATCTATATTTCTCTCGTTCCCCTGAAAATCTGGGATAAGGGTTTCAAGAGTGGTTTCGGGATTCATTCGCCTAATGGCTTTCACCGTTTCAGCCCACATAATCGAACCCATATCCTTAATATCATCACGGTCTACGCTGGTGATTACGGCGTGCTTGATTTTCATAAGTTTAATTGAGCGAGCTACTTTCTCTGGCTCATCCCAGTCTAAACTTTCAGGTCTTCCGGTTTTAACGCCGCAAAATCCGCAGGAGCGGGTGCAAATATTTCCGAGAATCATAAAAGTAGCCGTGCCTTCTCCCCAGCATTCGCCCATATTCGGGCAGCTTCCCGAAGTACAAATCGTATGTAAATCGTATTTGGCTACCAGGTTGCGAAGTTCAGTATATTTCTTGCCTGTAGGGAGCTTAACTTTTAGCCATTTTGGTTTGGCTTTTGGCTTCTCTTTTATCGGGGTAAGGGTTTCTGTACTCATAGCAAAAATCTTGGGCCCAAAGATACAATTTTAAGTTGAACTGAATAATTTTCAGCCCTGTCGTGAATTGCGGATTTCTATAATTTCGGCCAACAGCTTTTTTGCTCTTAAAAGTTTTACTTTCACGTTGTTAAGAGGTTCGTCTAAGGCTTCTGCAATTTCCTTGTATGATTTCTCCTGAAAGTACCTCAAATTGATTACCTGTTGATAGTGAGGTTTTAATTGCTTGATGTCCTGAAGCAGCTGAGCCAAATGTTGTTCGTTGATGAGTTTATCTTCAATCCCGGGAGTTTCATCTGCTATATCGTGGATTTCTTCCTGGGCCTTATAACTCGTTCTCAGGTTGATGGAAGATTTTTTCTTCCGAAGCATATCTACGTGCAGGTTTCGGGAAATGGCGATAAGCCAGGTGCTGAAAGAGTAATTCTCATCGAAAGTGTCTATCTTTTTAAAAGCCCGGGAAAAAGTTTGAATGGTAATATCTTCGGCCTCGTATTCATTTTGAGTTTTCTTAAGCTGAAAACCATACACTTCATTCCAATAGGCGTCCAGCAAAAAATTAAAGGCAGATTGGCTTCCATCTTTAGCGGCTGCAATCTTCCGCATCAATTCTTCAGGGTTTATTTCCAATGCCTGGGTTTTGAAAAAAGGTTAGCTATAAAAATCGCAAATTGCGAAGACAATAAAAATACTTCCAATACCGGAAATAACCAAACCACATCGCTTTCTTTAAGTTTACGACTCCAGGAATAGTAAACCAGTCCCTGTACTAACAATAAAGCTCCCAAACCGATGTAGGCGATGAATAAATATTTCTGAAGTATTAGCAATATGAGTAATAACGACCAAAAGGCAACCCGGCTTATATAAAAAATTCCCAGCAGCATTTGGTCGCTTAATTTATAATGTTTGGCTACAGAGACGTGCCGGCGTTTTTGCTCGAACCAATCCCGGTATGATCTTTTTGGAATAGACCGCGTAATTGCTTTCTCATTAATTATACCCGAAGTATTTTCTGCGTTTCCGGCTTCGTTCACGAACAGGTCGTCATCTCCCGAGCGAAGGTGCAGGTGGTTGGCGAAGCCTTTTTGTTCGTAGAAAAGATCTGAGGTATAAGCCAGATTTCTGCCCACTCCCATATAAGGTTTGCCGGCCCCGGCATAAGAAAAATACTGAATGGCGGTAAGCAGGGTTTCGTAACGAATTAATTTATTGAGGAGAGATTTTTTGTTTTTGAAATAGCCTCCATAGCCCAATACCAATCGTTTTTCCGGGGCGAAGCCGGCCACCATATGTTCAATCCAGAATTCAGATTGCGGCACGCAGTCGGCATCGGTAAAAAGCAGGTGTTTATACCGGGCTTTTTTTATGCCCAGGGTAAGAGCATATTTTTTATTGGCCCAAAATGCTTCGTTGTTTTGAACATTTACCAGTTTAATGCGGGAGTCTCTGGCCTGGAACTCTTCAATAACCTCGAGAGTATCATCTACCGAAGCATCGTTGATTAAAATAAGTTCAAATTCAGGATAATTTTGCTCCAGGAATGCCGGGAGGAAATTTCGAAGATTTTCGGCTTCGTTTTTGGCACAGATGATAACTGAAACCGGAGGCTGCCCAGAAGAAGGTGCCGCCCAATTCTTAAAACCATATCTTAAGAATACCAGATAATATACCAGGCAAATTAATGTAAAGAGAATAAATAAACCCGGTAGTAGTGTTGCCATTAAGCCTGCTTCGACTTGTTTACATCAGAACAATCACCGGCTTCTTCAGGAAGTTTTCCGCAAAAACTGCAAGGTTCACCTTCCTTATTTAGAAACGGACTTTGACTCGCACAGGTGCCGGCGAATTTCCCATCCTTTTTTCCCCAGATTTTTATGGCGATTCCGGCAAAGGCCAGTGCTAATAATACTATAGATATAAGTAGAATTTTCATGACTTCGATTTGTGATGCAAAAATACTAAGAAAAAGCCTTAAACTAAAATTATACCGGCCGTTAGCATAAGCTTTACACTATTTAACTAAAATTTAATGGCAAAGCACTGTATATGTCGGGTTTACGCAATAAATTGCATCTCCAATCAAATAAAAATTAAGAATATGAGAACCAAAGTTTTTATGATAATGCTAATCCTTTCAGGAGTTGTATTTACAGGATGTAAGGATAACAAAGCAGAACAGGAAGAAAAAGAAAGAATGGAACGTATGGAAGCCGAACGTGAGGCTGAATTGCGTGCCGAAGAAGAAAGAATGGAATGGGAATCTAACAGCATTGCTGCCCGTGCCAGAGAAAATCAAAATTTGAGCACTCTTTCTTCCGCCCTTCAAAGCGCTGAGTTAGATCAAACTTTAAACGAAGAGGAAGGACCTTATACCGTTTTTGCTCCCAGCAATGAAGCTTTCTCTAAAATTGAAAAAGCCAAACTGGACACTTTAATGTCTGAAAATCGTAGAGATGATCTTGCCAAGGTATTGAAATATCACGTGGTAGAAGATGAAATCACTTCAGATGAATTGATCAAAATGATCGAAGACAACAACGGGGAGTACAAATTCCAAACTATGGAAGGTACCGAGTTAACTGCAATGCTAAGCGGTGAAAACGTAGTAATTAAAGACGAGAACGGAAATACTGCAACCGTAATCCAGGCCGATGTAGAAGCCTCTAACGGGGTAGTACACGTGATCGATGCCGTGGTAATGAAAAAAGCGAAGTCGTAACCAATTATAATTTTTCAATTAAAAAGGCTGCCTTAGGGTGGCCTTTTTTTATGCGAGTTCATTAGATTTTTTACTTTTGAAGAAAGCTTTCCGCAAATGAAAAACTCCATTCGACCTTACGTACTTGCCGATACCAACTGGAAATATGTTAAAGATGCCAACTATAGCGTAGCGGTATTGCCCTGGGGTGCTACCGAAGCCCACAATTATCACCTGCCTTACGCGACCGATAATATTCTGGGCGAGGCCAATGCCATAGAATCGGCTCGAAAGGCCTGGGAGAAAAATTCACGTCCTGTAGTTTTGCCTACTATTCCTTTTGGAGTAAATACCGGGCAAATGGATGTGAAACTTTGCCTGAATATGAATCCATCGACTCAATATGCGGTTTTAAAAGATATTGTGCAGGTGCTTACGGCACATAAAATTGAGAAACTGGTGATTTTAAATGCCCACGGCGGAAATAATTTTAAACAGATGATCAGGGAACTCAGCCTTGAGTTTCCTCAAGTTTTTGTGTGTAGTATAAACTGGTGGCAGGTGGGAGAGCCCGCTAAATATTTTGATGAGCCGGGCGATCACGCAGGGGAATTAGAAACTGCCGCAGTTATGCACCTTAGACCAGAATTGGTATTACCGCTGGAGGAGGCGGGAGATGGCTCGGCAAAATCTTTTAAGATCAAAGGCCTTAAAGAGGGCTGGGTGAGTGCTCAAAGAAATTGGACCAGCGTTACAGCCGATACCGGAGTGGGAGATCCCAAAAAAGCCACTAAAGAAAAAGGAGCCAGATTTTTTGAAAAGACTACCGATATGATTTCTGAGTTTTTGGTAGAGTTGCATCAAACCCCGCTTGACAAAATGTATGAATAGATGCTAAAAGGTCTTGTTTATATTTTTGGTTTCCTGCTTTTAGGAGAGGGAATCACCCGATTTTTTGAAATTCCGGTAGCCGGGAATATCCTGGGAATGTTCCTGATTTTTTTTGCGCTGCGATTTAAACTCGTAAAACTTGAACAGGTTAAACCGGCTTCAGATAAACTTATTCAATACCTGGTTCTATTTTTTATTCCGTATGGCGTTGGCCTTATGGAATACTTCAATATTCTCACCGGCTATTGGCCCCACATTATTCTAACAGTAATTTTTAGCAGTCTGCTTAGTATGTACCTTACCGCCTTAATCCTTGAAAAACTGGGGAAAGAATGATTGCGTTTTTCGATCTACCAATTTTTGGGGTTTTTCTCACCCTGGCTATTTATTCTCTGGCTTTAGGAATAAGAAAACTTAGAAAGCACGTACTGCTTAATCCCGTGCTTCTTTCAATTGTAGGTATCATTCTTTTTCTTCAATTGTTTCAAATCGATTTTGAATCCTATAATCGCGGCGGAAGCTATATCAGTTTTTTCCTGGGCCCTTCGGTGGTGGCTTTGGGAGTTTTCTTTTATGAGAAATATGAAGAGCTGAAGAAGAATTTGAAAATATTCGTTTTATCGGTTTTTGCAGGGGGAGTGGCAGGAGTAATCTCAGTCGTGCTATTTTTACAGCTGTTGCAGGTGCCTGAAATTCTGGTTCGCTCGCTGGCGTCAAAATCGGTGACCACGCCTATTGCGATAGAGATCACAAAAATCACTTCCGGATTGCCAGAGGTAACGGCAGGGATTGTAATTGCCGTTGGAATCTTTGGAAACGCTTTTGGTCCCTGGTTTTTAAGGAAAACCCGAATTAGAAGTGCCATAGCCCTGGGTACTGCCCTAGGCACCGCAGCCCACGGAATCGGTACTGCCAGGGCCTTCGAAGAAAGCGAACTTGCCGGGGTTTACAGCGGCCTGGCAATGTGCCTAAACGGAATAATTACTGCACTAATCACCCCGTATTTTTTAGAGTGGATGCTTTAAACCTCCTTTTCGTCGAAGCCTTCATCTTCAGGGTTAGATTCTTCCAAATCTTTCTTTTTGAAATAATTTATAATTGAAGGTGCTGTTAGACCGTGTAAGACGATCGAGAATAAAATGATATATGCAGTGATTGAATATAATTCATTCTTATTTTCAAATCCGTTAAATTGAACCAAAGCCCAGGAGAGATAAAAAACTGAACCAATTCCACGAATTCCCAGAAAGCTTATTGCGAGCTTATTTCTAAAATCGTCTTTGATCCCTGCAAGGCCTATTAATCCTGTCAGCGGTCTGATTATGACAATAAAAACAAGTGCAAATAAGATACCTTTCCAATCGGTTAAATTTAACATGCCATTCATTATAGAGCCTCCAAAAAGTATAATCCACACCACCAACATCAATCGTTCAATTTCGTGTACAAAATCGTGCATTTTCTTTTTATAATCTCCGCTTATCTTCTCGTAATATCTAAGGCTTAAACCGGCGAAAAATACCGCAAGAAAGCCATAGCCGTGAAGAAGTTCTGTGATGCCATAGGCGAAAACGGTAAGGGAAAGAGCAAGAAATCCGTCGAAAGTTTTAATACCGGTGACCACATTTAACCTATCTAAAACAAAGCCAATAAGTCGGCCAATTATAATTCCCAACAAACTTCCGATGAAAATTTTCAGCAATAATTTGTCCCAAAACCAATCACTAAAGTCAAACAGGGCCCAACTACCTGCCTGTGCAACCAGTAAAGCCAAGTAGGTAAACGGGAAAGCCATACCATCGTTTAAGCCGGCCTCGGCAGTTAAGGAAAAACGAATTTTTCCTTTAAACCTTTTTTCTCTTTTAGGATCATCCAATTGGGTTTCGGCTGCCAGTACAGGGTCGGTGGGAGCCAGTATAGCGGCTAGCAAGAGAGAAGAGGGTATGCTTAAAAATAAAAAATAATGGCCTATTAAATAAGCCGAAAGCATACACAGGGGCATCGTGATGAACACCAATAATAGAGGTCTCTTCCAGGTTTTTAAACTATAACGGGTTCCTATTTTTAAGCCCGCACCCATTAAAGAAATGATCACAATCATTTCAGAAAAATACATAAGATACCTGTCGTTCCATAATGGGTCTGGCCAGGAGAGAGGAACATCAAGACCAAACAATACAAATCCGATTAATAAAAGTAGTATAGGCGAACTTACCTTGATTTTTTTCGAAATTGATGGCAACCAGGCCATAATGAGAGTGGCAAAGCCAATAGCGGCCAAAATGTAGTAGTGATCTTTCATAGAAGATTAAAATTACTAAAATTTCAACAGCTCTATTTTTCTTTAACCGGCTTTTGGCATAACTATTTCCAAAGGTGATCATTAAAAGACCGTCTCGGCATTAAGCTAACTACTTATGACTTTTATCATATTAAAAGCAGCAGGTACCTCCTAAATTTATAATGGAATTCAAATTAGAATCAGGATGGATATTTCCATATTTCTTGCAAAATTCTGGGGTTGGTATCTGTTGATTTTCTTTTTTATCCTCAGTTTCAATCCCAAAAGAATCAGGCAAATCTTTGAAGATTTAAGAGATCAGAAATTTTTGATTTTAGTCGCTTTTATGGCCATAATCCTGGGCTTGTTGAATGTGCTTTTCCATAATGTTTGGGAACTTAACTGGCGATTGCTCATTACCGGTTTAGGATGGCTTGCCCTGTTAATGGGGATTGGTCTCTTCGTTTTTCCCGACTCGGTGACCAGCCGCCTGGAAATTATAGAGATAAAACTGGTGCAAACCATCTACGTATTCCTGATCTAACCGGGTTGTTTCTTCTCAATATAGGCTATGAGCTAATTTACTATTAAATAAAAATTATGAGCCGGTATATCAAATTCTTCAGTGAACTTTCAATGGCCGATCTTCCAGAAGTTGGCGGTAAAAATGCCTCATTGGGTGAAATGTTTAATGAATTGAGTTCTGAAGGTGTGCTGGTCCCCAATGGGTTCGCAACCACTGCAGAAGCTTTCAGAGAATTTATTTCAGAAAATAAACTGCAACCGAAACTTCAGGAATTACTCGATGCATTGGATAGAAATAATTTTTCAAATTTATCTGAAATTGGTTCAAAGGCCAGGAATCTCATCCTGAATGCCAACTTCAACGAAAGTTTTAAAGCTGAAATAATTGAGGCCTATCAAAAACTTGGTGGTGAGGCTGAAGCCCGCGTGGCAGTGCGTAGCAGTGCAACTGCCGAAGATCTTCCCGAAGCAAGTTTTGCGGGACAGCACGATACATTTTTAAATATTCACGGAAATGATAATTTATTACAAGCGGTAAAAAATTGCTTTTCCAGCCTGTTTACCGACAGGGCGATCAAATACCGGGAAGATAAAGACTTCAAACATTTGGAGATAGCGCTTTCTGTCGGGGTTCAAATTATGGTGAGAGCCGATAAAGGTTGCTCGGGAATCATCTTTACCCTTGATCCGGAATCGGGTTTTTCAGAAATCATACATATATCCGGAGTTTGGGGCCTGGGAGAAAATATAGTTCAGGGCCTGGTGAATCCCGATGAATTTGATGTTTTTAAACCCAGTCTCAGGAAGAAAAAAAATGCGATCATCCAAAAAAGCCTGGGAAGAAAGGAAATGACCCTGGTTTATGCGGGTTCCAACGGGCATTCTTCCACTGTAAATATCGAAACCTCACCTGAACTTCAGGATCAATTTATTCTTTCAGAAGAAGAAATTTTGCAGCTCGCGAATTGGGCACTGGCCGTAGAAGAGCATTACGATAAACCTATGGATCTCGAATGGGCCAAAGACGGGATTTCAAATAAAATTTACATCACCCAGGCCCGGCCTGAAACCGTTCACCGGAAGGAGAAACGGGTTCACCTCGAATTCAAATTAAAAGAAAAAGCTGAACCTCTTTTAACCGGCAATGCCATTGGCTCCCGAATTGCCACAGGAAAAGCCCGGGTGCTCAAGTCTCCCACCGAAAGTCTAAAACTCCTTCCGGGGGAAATTTTGGTGGCCGATACTACCAGTCCCGACTGGGATCCACTATTAAAGCGTGCGGCTGCAGTAGTAACCAACCGTGGAGGGCGTACCAGTCACGCGGCTATTGTAGCCCGGGAATTGGGCGTGCCCGCGGTAGTGGGTACCGGTAATGCCACTGAAATTCTTAAAAATGGAGATGAGATCACCATTTCCTGCGAAGGTAAAACCGGCGTGGTTTACAGAGGGATCCTGAAATTTGAAAAAAAAGAAATCGATTTCAGGAAGATAAAACTGCCTAAAACCGAAGTGAAATTTATACTGTCAGATCCCGACAAAGCCTTTCATCTTGCTGCCTATCCCAATAATGGGGTAGGGTTGCTGCGAATGGAATTTATCATCACCCACCTCATAAAAATTCACCCCATGGCCCTGGTGAAATTTGATGAAATTAAAGATGCTCCAACCAAAGATTTGATCGGGGAACTAACCTGGCAATATCCCGAAAAAGCCGATTATTTCGTTGAAAAACTTGCCCGCGGTCTCGGGATGATGGCTGCCGCTTTTTATCCGCGGGAAGTGATCGTAAGAATGAGCGATTTTAAGACCAATGAATACGCCAATTTATTGGGAGGGGCTCAGTTTGAACCCAAAGAAGAAAACCCAATGCTTGGTTTTCGTGGAGCTGCGCGTTATGATCATGACCTCTATAGGGAAGGCTTCAAACTGGAATGCCTGGCCATTAAAAAAGTGAGAGAAGAAATGGGACTTGAAAATGTAAAAGTGATGATTCCGTTTTGCCGAACTCTTGATGAAGCCAAGAGAGTTGTCGCGTTGATGAAAAAATTTGGACTGGAGCAAAAGCAGGGTGGCCTCGAAATTTATATGATGGTAGAAATTCCTTCCAATGTTCTTCTGGCTGAAGAATTTGCTGAAATTTTCGACGGATTTTCAATAGGCTCCAACGACCTTACTCAACTTACTCTTGGAGTTGATCGCGATTCAGAATTGATGGCGCAAAGTTTTGATGAGAATGACTCTGCGGCAAAGCTTATGATTCGAACAGCTATTGAGAAGGCCAATAAAGCCGGAATTAAAATAGGCCTGTGCGGGCAGGCCCCCAGCGATTTCCCTGAATATGCAGAGTTTTTGGTGAATTGCGGTATCGATAGTATTTCATTTAATCCCGATGCCCTGCTTAAGGGCATAGAAAATATTAATAAAGCCGAAGCTAATAGCTCAAAATCCTCTTAATTAGATGCAGCCAGATAGCTTTCACAGTATTGCGCAGGAAGAGCTGCTATCCTATCTTGACTCAGATCCTGAGACAGGAATTTCAGGAGTAGAAGCTCAAAAGCGCCTGGAAAAATATGGGCCTAACCGCCTGAGGCAAACCAAACCCAAAAATGTTTGGCTTATACTTTTCGACCAGTTTCTCGATCCTATCATTTATATTCTTGCAATAGCTATGATCCTGGCTTTTGTTTTCGGGGAGTGGCTGGAAGGGATAGCGGTTTTGGTGGTGATTCTTATTACTGCACTTATCGGATTTTTTATGGAATGGCAGGCTATACGTTCGGTTGAAGCTTTGCAGAAAATGGTTCAAACCCAGGCCAATGTGCTTAGAGATCGTAAAATTCTTCATTTACCAGCGGCCTCTCTTGTTCCCGGAGACATCATTATTCTTGAGGCCGGGGATGTAATCCCGGCCGATGCCCGTGTGCTGGAATCACAGAGCCTTGCTGTAAAAGAGGCCGTGCTTACGGGGGAGAGCAATCAGATTGAAAAAAATCCCGGAGAATTACCTCAGGAATGCATTCTTGCAGAAAGGAAAAATATGCTCTACAAAGGCACCATAGTGGCCAGGGGCGCAGGCAGGGCAATTGTTACCGAAACCGGAGATAGAACCGTGGTGGGTCAAATAGGCGCTCTTACCCGGGAGGCAGAAAAAGCAAGCACTCCCTTAGAGAAAAAGCTGAAGCATTTAAGCAGGTGGCTAATATGGTTAACCCTTGGAATGGCCATTCTTATTAGTATTTCGGGGTACCTGCAGGGAAAGGATCTTATGCTTATGATTAAAACCGGGATTGCCCTGGCTGTGGCTGCAATTCCTGAAGGGCTTCCCATCGTGGCTACTATTGCTCTTGCCCGCGGAATGCTGAGGTTGTCTAAAAGAAATGTGGTAATTAAAAAACTGGAAGCCGTGCAAACCCTGGGGGAAACCGGGCTCATCTGTACCGATAAAACGGGGACACTCACCGAAAACCGCATGAGCGTGCAAAATATTGTCATTTCTACTTCAGGAGAAATTAAAATTTTTGAAGCAGAAGAAATCAATAGCCTGGAGGGGAATTGGGCATTTGAACGATTGCTGGAAGTCGCAATCTTATGTAATAATGCACGTCCTAAAGACGGGCAGCTAAACGGCGATGCGGTTGAAATTGCCCTGGTAGAATTTGCTGAAAAATCAGGTCGCGAACACGCCCAGCTAAGGGAAGAATTCCCTAAAATTCTTGAAATCCCTTTTGATGCAGAGATCAAGAAAATGGCCAGCCTCCATAAGTACAAAAATCAATATTTGGTTTGTGTAAAAGGGGCGCTGGAAGCGATTTTGCCCGGTTGCGATAAGATTCTTGAGGGAGAGAGGCTTATAGAATTCGAAAACAAACAGCAATGGCTCGAGCTGGCCAACGAAATCGCATCTGAAGGAATCAGGATTCTGGCCTTTGCCTACCGAGAAGATTCGGCTAAACCCGATTATGATTTTCTGATGGAAAATTTGGTTTTTTTAGGAATGGCAGGATTTTTAGATCCGCCGCGAAAAGATATAAAACAAGCTATCGATACCTATAAAAATGCCGGAATTCGCGTGGTGATGATTACCGGCGATCACCCTGCCACTGCAAAAAAAATTGGGGAGGAGATAGGATTGATAGATGAAAATGATGATGCCGAGGTAATATATGGAGGTGATCTTGGCGATTTTAAAACTTTGGATGAAGCGACTAAAACTCGATTGTTAAAAGCCCCAATCTTTTCAAGAATGGTTCCCCGGCAAAAACTGGAACTGGTAGAATTTTATCAGGAAAATAATGCCATTGTAGGAATGCTGGGCGACGGAGTAAATGATGCGCCGGCCCTGAAAAAAGCCGATATAGGCATAGCTATGGGAATTCGTGGCACCGAAGCAGCCAAAGAGGTGGCCGATGTAATTCTTATGGACGATAAGTTCACTTCTACAGAACTGGCCATTAGACAGGGTCGCACTATTTTTGAAAATATCAGGCAATTCGTGGTGTTTCTACTGTCCTGTAATCTGGCCGAAATTATATCGGTAGGCCTGGCGGCTTTAAGCAATTTACCAATGCCGCTTTTGCCCTTACAAATTCTCTTTCTGAATTTAGTGACCGATGTTTTCCCCGCCCTGGCATTGGGAGTAGGGAAGGGCGACCCTCAAATTATGAATCAACCTCCCAGAAAACCAGAAGAACCTATACTTACCAGGAAATTATGGACCTCAACCCTTATTTATGGAATTTCAATAACTGCTGCTGTATTAGGAATAACTATTTATGCGCATTTTATACTGGAGGCCTCTGCAGCGGTGGTTAATAATATGGCTTTTTACACCTTAATCTTTGGGCAGTTGCTCAATGTTTTCAACCTGCCTTCCCGTAAAGCTCATTTTTTCAGTAATGAAGTCACCAGAAATATCTGGGTTTGGTTAGCATTGCTGCTAAGCCTTGGGATAATGGTTGTGGTTTATTTTATTCCGGTAATGGCCGAAGTGCTTTCGCTGGTTTACCTGCCGGCAGAGTATTTTATCCTGGTTTTGATTTTTGGTCTTGGATCCCTGGTACTCAGTCAAATCCTGAAACGATTTGGCCTGACTCATTAAAGCAGGTTCATCCCACCATCTATAACCTGAACAGTGCCGGTAAGGTATTTACTGGAATCCCCGGCCAGGAACAGGGCCAGCTCAGCAACTTCAGCAGAAGTTGCATATCGTTGAAAGGGGATTTCGTGTAAAAAACCTTCTTTAGCCTGCCCGGGATCATCTGGTGAAATTTGCGATTCTACCGAGCGCATCATGCGGTTATCTACAGGCCCGGGATGAATAGAGTTGACCCTTATTTTCCTCGGCGCAAATTCAATAGCAGCGGTTCGCATTAAACCTATCACTCCGTGCTTGCTGGCCACATAAGCGCTAAGCCCGCTAAATCCCTTTAAACCGGCAACCGATGAGGTAATCATCACGCTCCCGCCATCCTGCATTTTCGGAATTACCATTTTACAGCCAAGCCAAACCCCTTTGAGGTTTACAGCGATTACTTTATCGAAAGCCTCCTCAGGATAATCTGGGAGTGGACTAACTTTTCCTTCAATTCCGGCATTGATGAAAAAGACATCTATTTTTTCAAATTCCCTGAGTGTAAAATTCAGAAATGCTTCGGTATCTGCAGAACTGGAGACATCGGCCTTAAACCATTTTAAATTAGGGTTATTCAGCTCCCTGGATGCCTCTTTTAAATTATTTTCATCAAGATCTACGATCACAACTTTAGCTCCCTCCTTTAGAAATAAATTTGCAGTAGCCAGGCCAATTCCGCCTGCACCTCCCGTGATTATTGCTACCTTATTTTCGAGTGTTTTCATAACCTTTATCTTTAAATTGATTAAAAATTGAGATAGCTTCCTTATCGCTAACCGGTTCAAAATCTTCATAAAATTGACCTACAGCTCTAAAATTAAAGGGGGTTTCCAGGCATATCAAATCGGTCACGTACGGATGTTCATATAAAGCCTCCACACTTTGGGGTGGACCTACCGGGATAGCTACGATGATGGCTTTGGGAAGCTTCTGTTTAACCAGATCTATGGTGAGAAGGAGCGTATTTCCGGTGGCGATTCCATCATCGGTAATAATTACTACTTTGTCTTTTAATGGGTATTCCTTCTGATTGGAATAGTACTGTTTATGTCGCTGTTGAAGTACGCTTCTTATGCTTTTGATCTCATCTTCCAGGTATCTGGCCGATACTCCTGCATCGGCTATAATCATCTCATTTTCTAAACTCACCGCTCCAATTGCGAACTCTTTATTGAAAGGATGCCCAATTTTTTTTGAAAGTGCAACTTCGAGAGGCAGGTTCAGCGAATTTGCGATTTCTGCCCCCACCGGCAAGCCTCCCCTGGGGATGGCAAGTACCACAGCATTTTTATTTTTAAGATGCTGTAATTGTTTGGCCAGTAGCTGCCCGGCTTGAGTGCGATTTTCAAACATTTTTTTTGATGAGATTTTGTTCAAACCAATCCAGGGCGAGAGCTGTGACTTTCTCCAGGGCACCCGCTTCCTCGAAAAGATGAGTGGCACCCGGAATAAGTTCAAGTGCTTTTTTACAGTGCATTTTCTCAAGCGCGATTTGATTCAATTCGATAATGGCGGGATCCTCTCCTCCAACGATAAAAAGTGAGGGGGTAGAAAGGTTATTAAGATCTTCATCGTGGGCCAGATCGGGTCTTCCTCCCCGGCAAACCAGGGCAATGATCTTATCTCCTAATTTTGCGGCTGCACTAATAGCCGGGGCTGCTCCCGTGCTGGCACCGAAAATAGCCTGTTGCAGTTGTTGGGTTTCGGGAAGTATGCTTAAAAAATTACTGGTAGCAATCAACCGTTTTGTAAAAAGTGAGGTATTGAAGCGCTTTTCATAATCCCGGTCTTCGTTTTCATTGATCAAATCCAATAACAGGGTAGCCATCCCGGCCTGTTGAAGTCTTCTAGCCACGAAATTGTTACGGGGAGAATAGCGATTGCTTCCGCGGCCGTGAGAAAATATAATAATGACTGAAGCAGCCTCTGGAATTACCAGGTTGCCCTGAATCTCACCTTTCTTCAGCGGGATATGGATTTCTTTAAATAGAGTATTGCTCATTTTTCAACCTGCTTGAATTCTAAATTTAGTAAGAAGTTAGCTTCAGTAAAATGATATTTGTCAGGCTGTTTAGGATGATTTTAGTCATTTTTTCAGTGACTTTTAGAGTTTAATTTAGAAGCTAATAAACACCCTGCAGCTATGAACGAATTTCGTAAACGTCCCAAAGGCAGTTTTCTTTCAGAAGCCTCCTGGTCTGAATTATACGTGCTTACCCGCTATTGGAAATCTGATCTTGAATTCTACAGGGAAGACCTCACATTTCTCAATAAATTAATTCAGAAATATTTTATCTGGATTAGCACAGATGAGAATTATAAGGAGGTTGGTAAATTACAGGCTGAACTTAAAAAAGTCGCATTCCAAAACCAGGACCTGCTCGAGAAAACCAAAAAGCATCTGCTTCAATTGGGTTCTATGATAGAGAATGAAACCGAAGAAAACAACGGCAGATTATTTCGTATCGAACACGAACATCTGGAAAACGAAATTGTAGATTTCGTTAAGGCCTTTAGAGAAAACCGGCGCGAGGTATTCAAGATCACAGAAAAGGTTATTGATACCGAGGATCTTTCGGGCTTAATGAGCTCTTAAAATCTTCAGCAAATTTTGAGCGTCTGGATTTTCTGTCATAGCCTGCTTTTTTGAATTCAGGAACAGGGAACTCCTGTGTTGTTAGGTCTTCAGAATTTTTAAGTTTTTCCATAAGCAGCCTGGCCAGCAAATAACAAATGCTCGATTCTGCTCCCTGGTTGATATTTACATTTTTAGCCTCCAAACCATCAAAACAACCTCCGGTAGCGGGATTGTAAATGATTTGATTTAAATGATTATCTCCCAAAAACCAATTAAATGCCTTCTGCATAAAACTTTTGTACTTAGGTCTTCCAGTTTCCTGATAAAACAGGCCCAGACTCTGCACCGTGGTAAAAACATCGATGGGCTGTTCTCCATACAGGTTAGGCTGTGTATTTTTATGGTACCAGCCGCGATTGGAGATGACCCTAAATTGCCCATCAACAAATATTTTTGACAACAGAAAATCGAAACTTTCTCTGGCAACCTTTTTATAAGCAACATCGCCGGTGGCTAAATATGCATAAAGCAGGGCCTCGGGTAAAATACTATTTGCGTAGGTCATATTTTCTTCAAACCAGTTCCAGCTTCGTTCCCGGTTTAAATCATAACGGGTAATAAGATGTGAAGCCAACTGATCGATTTTTGAAATAAATTCTGATGATTTTTGATTTTTATCGATTAGATACAAACCTTTTATCGCAAATGCGGCCGCACGCGGCGACATAAAACCAGCAAGCCAGGCTTCAGTATTTTTGAAAATTTTCCAGGCTTTATTGGTTAGATCTTTTGGAAGTAAAGCCCCGGCCGACATGCATTCTCCCAGGGCCCAGATAGCCCTTCCGTTAGAGTCTTCAAGGTTTACATAATCATTTTTAATATGCACCTTATTGTCAATATCTATATAATTCACAAAGTTACCCTCGGGTTTTTGGCAACGCTCAATAAAGTTGAGATAAATTCTCATATACTTGATCACCTTCTCTTTTCTGAAGATTTTATAATACCTGATCATAGCGATCAGGGCTCTGGCATTGTCGTCCAGGGTATACCCCGATTCGGGATCGGATTTGCTGAATTTTGAAAACTGAAGTATACCGTAACGACTGGTCATTTTAAATAGATGAGACAATTTGATAGCCGGTAAATCAAATTCAAGAACCGGTTGGGCCTGGATGATCTCCTGATATAATCCGGCGTGTTTAATCGCCACATTTTCCCAGGCTGAAGCCAATGTATATACAGTAGCATTACGACTCATTTGCTTGCGCCGGTTTTTATCGGCAATAAGGCTTATAGTAGCTCTGGCTAACTGCTCGTGGTCTTCAATAGGAATAATAATCCCCAAATCTGGGTTAAGGGTTTCCCGGGTATGAGCCACCGAGGTAGCGATGATGGGGCATCCACAGCTAAGCGCATACGAAAAAGTTCCGCTCACGGCCTGGTTGGGATCTTTTGAGGTAAATAAATATATATCTGAAGCCTGCAATAATCTCAACAAATCGGGCAATTCTACATATTTTTCAACAAAGATCACGTGTTTCTCCAGGTTCAAAATTTTTACCTGTCGCTTCAGAAAATCACCATATTCATCTTTGCCGTTTTTGATAAGATTAGGATGCGTTTTTCCAATGATTAAATAAAGAATAGAAGGTTCAAATTCAATGATTTGAGGCAAGGCCTTTAATGCGGTTTCTATGCTTTTTCCCGGCCCCAATAAGCCGAAGGTTGAAAGAACAGTACGCTTTTCAAGGTCAAACCGGGCTTTGATTTTTCGCTTTTCCACCCATTTTACAAGATGGGTACCGTGAGGAACATAGTGTAAGAGTGCGGGGTTTATATCATATTCCTGTTCTAAAATCTCAACCGATTTGCAGGTCATCACAAAAATTCCCGAGGCATAAGACGCCAGTTTATTAACCACTTCTCTCAACCTGGCATTGGGTTCAGGAAGTACGGTATGAAATGTAAATACCACAGGTTTGTTCAAAATGTCGAGAAAATCAAATAGATTTTCACCGTATTCCCCCGAAAACAATCCAAATTCGTGTTGAATATGCACCAGGCTTATTTCCATCGCCTGATTGATTTTCTGCGCTATTTGAGCATACTCCTTTTTGTTTTTAGGATTAAAACTAAAGGCCGGTTTTGCAATTAAGTTTTCTTCTGAAGCAAGTTCACAAGACTCGGGCGTAAAGCTCTGAGAGAATTTTTGGGAAAGCGCCTGCATAAGGTCGGTGGTGAAGGTGGCTATCCCGCATCGGGTAGGAGGAAAGCTTGAGACAAATAATATTTTTGAAGCCTGAATTTTCATGATTTGCTGGATTGTTGAAGAAGTTCATTAATTAATTCCTGAAGATGCACCGATGCCACCGCAATTCGCTCGTCGGCGGCACCGTAATAGATATAGAGTTCTTCCCCGAAAACTGCACTTCCACTGGGAAAAACCACGTTTTTTACCACACCATTTTTTTCCCAATCTTCTGTAGGGGAAAACAAGGGTCTCTTAAGTTGGGCAAGGACTTTGGTAGGATCTTCCAGATCCAGAAGGGCCGCCCCGGCGTGATAGATGAGTCCTTCCCTGGTAGATTCTGCTGCGTGATAGATAAATAGCCAGCCCCGGGGAGTGCGTAGGGGTGGGCAACCGCCACCAATATGGCTGCATTCAAAATGGTATCGGGGCCTAATAACAATGTGATTGCGAAGGCTTCTAATATGTTCCCTCCAGAAGTCGGCTGTGAGTTCAGCAGGATCATTAAAATAAAAGACCTGAATAGAAGGATAAAGCCTATGTAGAACTGCAAATTTTCCATTTATTTTTTCCGGAAAAAAGATGATGTTCTTATCCCAAACGTAAATTTTTCCTTTCATCAATTCCTCAATCCTATAGCGAATAAACATTTCGTAGAAGAAGAGGTGTTTTTCACTAATCTGCTCAAAGTTCTCCCGCATTAAAGCAGCATACTCCTCATAACCAATTTTTGGAGTAATGATGCCCTGTCTTTGGAAATGTCTCAGGTCTTTGCTGGTAGCATAGGCGCCAAAAACATTTATGCCATCATAGGCCGAATAACTTAGATAATAGGTGTCTTCGATTTTAACCAGCCTGGGGTCTTCGGTGCCTTTAAATTCATAATCGTTTTCCGGAAAAAATATGGGTTTATTGCTGCGTTCGGTAACTTCCAGAGGGCCTTTAAGTTTGCAATAGCCCAAAGTAGAAAAATTTCCTTCACGTACGGCCCGGTAGATCATATGCAGCGTATTGCCTTCCTGAACGATCGCGGGGTTTAAAACCCCTTGACTTTCAAACGAATTCCTGGTTTTCTCCAGAATGACCCCGTGTTTTCTTACTTCTAATGGCATCGCTTTTTGCTCTCAAAATCCTTCCTAAATATGATTTTAGAAGATGAGTTTGGCAATGATAAAAGTCAGGCTTGTAAAATAATTTTGAAGGATTTTGAAGTTTAAGCTTAAGCTGATGGCGGTCATATTTATGGCCGGCTGTCAAAGTTACCTTTGAAGCATAAAATATTCAGCATATGAACATCAATATACAATTCATCAAAACCAAAAGCAGCAGCCGGCTGGCCCATTTGGTAAGTGAACATTTACATAAACTTCAGGAGAAATATGACTGGCTCATAAGAGCTGAAGTTTATATCAAAACCGAAAATGATGCAACGGGCAATTCGCATATTTGCGAAATTGAGCTTAGCGCTCCCGGACCCCGCATTTTTGCAGCTTCAAAGGAAAATAGTTTTGAATTAGCCATCAAAAGTACCATCCTTGAACTTGAGCAGCAGCTTAAAAAAAGAAAAGCTGTGTTTATGACTCATTAAATACCCGGCCTGCCTGGAACCTTTTCAGGCAGGCTTTTTTTTAGAATAAGACTGCGCTGAATTCCCAGACCTTATATACAAACAAAAAGAAGAAGCCTACCGCCACTATAAATTCCATAAAAGTGGAAGCCAGCAAACCAATAAAAGAGCCAAATGCCGCCCGCACCGCCGACCTGGAATCACTTCTATTGATTATCTCTCCAATAAATGCACCTATAAACGCCCCGATTATTATTCCGAAGGGGATAGGGGTGAAGATCCCGATTACCAGACCAATGGTGGCGCCCCACATACCGTATTTGCTCCCGCCGTATCGCTTTGTGCCCACAGCCGGTATAACCAACTGCAGCACATAAATTAAAAGCGCGATCACAAAGGTGATCCCCAAAAAAGTATAGTTAAAAGGAACCGAAGGCGCAAGAAACAACATTAATAAACCCACCCAGCTCACCGGCACCCCGGGAAGTACCGGAAGAAAACTTCCAAGTATGCCTGTAATCATTAAAATCGCGCCAAGAATCACAAAAAGTAAATCCATTTTTCCTCTGTTTCAGGTGAAATTACAAATAATATAGATTGGTTAAATTAATTTTTTAACTAATTTATTAGGTAGAACTAAATAATTAGTTTTATATTAGCAGAGTTGAATAACTGATTATTCAGATTTAATTCAATCAAAACTGACATAAAACTTTAAATACAACCCGCTAAAACCCCCTCCCATTTGGGGAGGGTTGGGGAGGGGCTACTATGAAACAACTCACCAAAGCAGAAGAAGAGATCATGCAGATCTTGTGGAAACTGGGCAAAGCCAATGTGGCATCTATCATCGAAGAAATGCCCCAACCAAAACCCGCCTACAATACGGTTTCAACCATTGTGCGCATTCTTGAAGACAAGGGTTTTGTAGATCATGAGAAGAAGGGAAAGGGTTACCTGTATTTTCCGCTTTTGGAGAAGGAAACCTACAGCAGCCAGACTATGAATAAATTGATGAATTCATATTTCAACGGTTCTTTTAAAAGTATGCTTTCCTTTTTCATGAAAAAGAACGACCTGAGCACGCAGGAGCTGGAGGCTATTTTAAAAGAAATCGAAAAAGAAAAGGAGTGATGTTACAGTACTTTTTACAAATCATATTGTTTCAGCTGGCTTTTTTGCTCATTTATGAGCTTTTGCTGAAGAAAGAGACCTTTTTCAATGCAAATAGGGCTTATTTAATAATTACTCCTATTCTTGCGCTTCTGCTCCCATTGCTGAAAATTGAAAGCCTGGGGAGTCTTTTCCCTGCTGAAAGCGTTCAGGGATTCACACCGGTTTGGTTGCCTGAAGTTTTTATAGGTACACAACCGCAGAGCGTGGAACAACTGCCGGAAGTAGTCATTGAGAATAAAGGCTTCCAGATTAATTGGTGGCTGCTGACTTATGCGGTAGGCTTTTTTGGGGCATTAGCTATATTTTTAAGAAAGTTACATAGCCTTAACCGACTTTTCCGTTTCAGAAAGATTTCAAAAGAAAAAGATTTTGAGATTGTAGAAGTGCCTAATTCCAATATCGCCTGTACTTTTTATAAGACCGTGTTTTTAGGCGATAAATTAGAAGAAGCCGAAAAACAGCAAATTCTGTCCCACGAGCTGGTGCATATAAAACAAAAACACAGCCTGGATTTGCTCATTTTCGAGTTGCTTAAAATCGTCTTTTGGTTTAACCCACTGGTTTATATTTTTCAGAATAGAATCAGTAGCCTGCACGAATTCATCGCCGATGCCAGCGTGGTTAAAACCACCCAGAAACGCAATTATTACGAGCAGTTGCTCAACAGCGCGTTTAACACGCAGAATATTTCATTTATCAATCAGTTTTTTAATCATTCATTAATCAAAAAACGAATCATTATGTTACAAAAATCAAAATCGAAATCTATCGCGAAATTTAAGTTTTTAATCATCGTCCCGCTTTTACTGGTAATGCTTACTTATGTGGCCTGTTCGGAAGATTCTGAACAGATTAGCCAAAACGATCAAACCATCTCTGAAAAGATTGCTGAAATTAAAATGGCAATTGATAATGGCAAGGAGTTAACTAAGGAAGAAAAACAAGAATTTTTCCTTTTGATGCAGGATATTGTTGAAAAAGGTGATTTTCCTACTAAAAGTCAAATAGATTATTCGAATGCTTCTGATGTACCTTTTGCCGTAATAGACGAAGTTCCAGCTTTTGAAGGCTGTGAGGATGAGCAAAGTGATGCGAGAAAAGCCTGTACTTCGGAAAAAATCAAAAATTTTGTAAATGAAAACTTTGATTCAGATATAGGTGATAAATTAGGTCTTACCGGAGTTAATCGTGTAATTGTACAATTCAAAATCGATAATACGGGGCAGATAGTAGAAGTAAAAGCCCGTGCTGCAAAGCCAGAACTGGAAGAAGAAGCAAAACGTGTAATTGCTTCAATGCCAAAAATGACTCCAGGTAGGCACCAGGGAAATCCCGTTAATGTAATGTATTCTTTACCCATAGTTTTTCAGGTAGGAGATCAGACAAGTGAATAGATTTATTTTAATAGTTTTTTTACTGAGTTTTGCCGGGGCCGAAGCACAATCTTCGGCTTTGGCTGTTTCAGATAGTTTGGCTGCGGTTGGCGAGTACCGGCAGGCAATTGAAATTCTGGAAGCAAGCGGGCAGCAAAGTGAAAATAAACATCAAAAACTGGCAAAATTCTATGCGGCTTCGGGGAATTCAGAAAAGGCCATTCAGCATTACCGGCAATTACTGGAGTTAAACCCCAACCGACTCCTGGCGGCGATAGATTATGGGAATTTACTGGTGAAATCGGGTAAATTAAATAAAGCCGATAGCCTCTTTGAGAAACTTTCTGAAAAATATCCGGAGAATGCCAGGTTTTATTATCAGCGTGGGTTAATTAAAGAACGACAGCAGGATAGCACAGCGCGACGTTTTTATATGATGAGTCTTTCTTATGACAGGCAGCATCAGGGTGCGCTTTATAAAATTGCAAAACAGGAATTGCAATCCGGTCGCTATACGATGGCTGAAGTTTATAGCAAGCAGGGTCTGGAAGTCAACCCCAATAATGTTTCGCTGCTTTCAATCTTAGCGCAAACCTATTCGGCTATGAAGGAATACCGGGAAGCCATTCCGCATTATGAAAAATTGCTGGAGCTGGGGCAGGCAAGCGAATTTATTTATTCCAAACTCGGCTTTGCGTATTACCAGCTTTTCGATTATAAAATGGCCATCGAGAATTATAAAAATGCTCTCAGGATCGAGGACCGCAATTCTGCTACCCATTATAGCCTGGGGAAATTGTATGCGCAAACCGGAGATCTGGAAAAATCGGAAACCCATTTGCTGATGTCAATTTTAATCAAAAAGCAACCCGTAGATGCCGAATTTTTGAGTTTGGGACTTACGTATAAACTTCAGGAAAAACACAAAGACGCCCTGGAGTATTTTGATAAAGCCCTGGAAGAAAACCCTGACAATGAACGGGCGTTCTATGAAAAAGCGGTGGCTGCCGATAATTATTTTGAGGACCGGGAAACCGTTATTAATCATTACAAAGCCTATCTCAACAAATTTGAAAATTCTGGAAATGCAGGTTTGATTAGACTATCAAAAAACAGGATCAAAGATATAAGTCGGGAGATGCACCTTGAAAATTAAAGAATGCTTACTTTTGTTTGAGATAATTTAAATTTTCGAGTCAAAGCGCTGTTTGCCAATGAAAAGAACTTTACTCCTGCTTTTCCCATTTTTGCTGCTTTCCTGTAATTTCGAGACCAAAAAAATCTCTTCGGAAGAGGTGCTGGAACTCGAATCCCAGACCTTAAACTGGAAGGAAGTAGACCAGTACCCCGCCTTTGATAGATGCCAGAACGAAACCCAACTCGCCGAGGCGCGAAATTGTTTTGAGCGCGAGGTGGCCGAAAATGTATATGCTTATTTGGCTAAACAACAACCCGTAGTGACCGAAGCTATTAACGACACCATATTATTGTTTTTAAAAATCAGCAAAGAGGGCAGGCCGCAGATAGATTCAGTAGAAATTGACAGCAGCACTACCGCCCAGATCCCCGATTTAAGACTTTGGCTAGACCAGAGCATAGATTCCCTTCCAAAAATTTATCCTGCCAGCAAACGCGGTGTTCCCGTGTCCACCGTTTTTAAAATGCCTATTCTCATTAAGGCGGAATAAAAGCCCCCTAGCCCCCAAAGGGGGGATTTTTTATTATCTATTTTAAGAAAACCTATCTTTTTCAGGCTGAAATTAGGAGCTGGAATATCTTGAAGTCGCTGAAGATCTTCAGGAAGACTGGGTAGCTGAAGTTAAAGAAATGACCGAGTTTGAATACCAATTAGATATTGCTTCATTTTTTAAACTTTTACCCATAAAAATTTCTGCCATAGCAGAGAAAACCGGTATAAATCCTTCTTTGATGAGACAATATGCCACGGGCAAAGCTAACGCCTCTGAAGATAGGGCGCGGCAAATAGAAAAGGCCATTCACGAGTTAGGCGAAGATTTGTTATCGGTTTCCCTGTAATTTTTTTCTAATCCTTAAAACAGCTCCCAATCACCACCTTCCATTTGCGAATTTCGGTTTTTGCGATGAGGCCGTTTTGAACATACGGGTCTTTTGTTGCAAATTGAGCCACTACTTTTTCTGAATCTGCTTTAAAAACCAGAATTGCTTCATCTGCCGGATCGCTTAAGGCACCGCCTAAAATTAACAATCCGCGCTCGGCATAATCTTTTGCCAGTTTAAGATGTTCTTCCCGGTATTTCCCACGCTCTTCCAGATAAGTAGGGATGGGAGTGTATTTTAAAATGTAATATTCCATATTTTCTGTTGTCTGTTGTCTGTTGTCTGTTGTCTGTTGTCTGTTGTCTGTTCTCTGTTCCATGTTACCCGTTCCCCGTTACCAGTATGACCTTGCCTGTTTAAGGTTGCCTTTTTTCAAGTTAATAATTGATGTATAGGTACTAATTAATCCTTCTCACTTCCTAAAACTAATGTCGTACTTCTACCTTCGTACCTCTAACCTCATACTTCTAACCTCGTACTTCTAACTTCTAAACTTCCTTCCTTTCCATTCATATCCTGCAACCAGGGATTTAAACGCCACGTAAGTTGAAAAAAACGGATAAGCCAGGCTGCTCCAAAAATAGCTACGCAGGACTTCCTCACGTTGGAAAAATTTGGCTGAAAGATATAGAAGCCCGAAATCAAAATTAAATTTTAAAAGAAAAATAATAAGTACCGGATAATAAGGCCAGATTTCCATTAAAGACAAAACCGCTCCCAGAACGAGTCCGGCATTCATCAATAAAACCGTGGCGCCCGCAAATTTTGCAAAAAGCGAGCTGTACGCCGGAGTTTTCGCGGCCCAGCGTACGCGTTGAGAAATCAATGCCTGCAAATTTTCCTGTGGCCGGGTTTGCACAATGGCCTCCCTGCTTTTCAAAAAGGCCATTTTAAATTTTTTCTGCTGAAATTTCTGAAGCAAAAACACATCATCTCCGCTAGCGATCGCATCATTCCCCCTGAAACCTTCAACTTCCAGAAAAGCTTCTTTGCGGTAACACAAATTTGCCCCGTTGCACATAAAAGCCTGCCCGATTCCAAAAGCACCTGCCCCGGCCGCTTGCAAACTTAAAACATCCAATTCTTCAAAAATGTGTGCGGGTCTTATTTTCCCCCCTTCGGGGGGAGTTAGAGGGGGGCTTGTGATTACTGGACCTGCAATCAGTTTCGATTTGGTTTTATTTATAAAATCATTAAAAGTCTGCAGCCAGAGCATTGGGACACTGCAGTCGGCATCGGTTGTTAGGATGTATTCGAATTTAGCCTCTTTAATTGCAGTGGTGATTGCGTCTTTTTTTGGCGAATTCGACAGGCGATTATTTTCCAGAATTTTTATCCTAATTTCAGGATGATTTTGCTGAAATTCCACGCAGATTTTAACCGAGTCATCGCCTGAAGCATCATTCACCAGTAAGATCTCAAAATTATCTGAAGGGTACTTCAAGTCGGCCAGCGATTGTAGCAAATGCGGTAGATTTTCAGCTTCATTTCGAAAAGGGATAATGACCGAGAAAACGGTTTCCGCAGGAGAAAAATCGGGTGAAAATTCCGGGATTTGCTTCCAGCCGTAGATCAGGAAGATCACGAGCACGAGGTAAGCGATACTTATGAATACGAAAATTATCATTGGCCCTTAGAATTCCTTAGCTTTGCCTGGCCGCCCGAAATTACGTAATTTTTGACGGCTTTAAACCCTATCTGCGATTTTGAAAGGCGAAAGAATTATTTTAGGCATCGACCCCGGAACCACGATTATGGGCTTCGGACTCATTAAGGTGGAAAACAAAAAGATGCAGTTTTTGCAACTCAACGAACTGCAGCTCAGCAAATATTCAGATCCCTATATCAAATTAAAGCTCATTTTTGAGCGTACCATAGAACTCATCGACACTTACAACCCCGACGAGATCGCGATAGAGGCGCCTTTTTTCGGAAAAAACGTGCAATCTATGCTGAAGTTGGGTCGGGCACAGGGCGTGGCGATGGCCGCCGGGCTTTCCCGTCAAATTCCCATCACTGAATATCTTCCGAAGAAAATAAAGATGGCGATCACCGGAAACGGAAACGCCAGTAAGGAACAGGTAGCCAAAATGCTTCAAAGCCTACTAAAACTGAAATCTTTACCTAAAAATCTCGACTCAACCGATGGGCTGGCCGCAGCGGTTTGTCATTTTTACAATTCAGGCCGAACCGAGATCGGCAAGAGTTACTCGGGCTGGGAAGCATTTGTGAAGCAGAATAATGCTAGAGTCAAGCCCCCTAACCCCCAAAGGGGGAATAAGAAATCCTAATTAATTTAAATTTGAACGGAAATTTGTTAGAGAGTAATGATAAAAACTCCTCCCCTTTGGGGAGGCTGGGTGGGGCCGGCCTATACATCCACATCCCTTTCTGCAAACAGGCCTGTCATTACTGCGACTTTCATTTTTCGACTTCGCTAAAGAAAAAAGACCAGGTGGTAGAAATGCTGTGCAGGGAACTGGAACTTCGGAAGGAAGAATTGCCAGGTGCTGAGATAAAAACCATCTATTTTGGAGGAGGGACCCCGAGTTTACTCACTATTGAAGAACTGGAACGCATTTTTGAGACGATCTATTCCAATTTCAAGATTGCAGAAAATCCTGAAATCACTCTGGAAGCCAATCCCGACGATCTTTCAGAAGAAAAATTAAAAAGCCTGGCCGAGTCCAAAATCAACCGGCTTAGCATTGGAGTGCAGTCTTTTTTTGAAGAAGATTTAAAACTGATGAACCGCGCCCATAATTCGAAGGAAGCGCTGGAAAGCATCGAACTGGCTAAAAAGTATTTCGATAATATTTCAATCGACCTAATTTACGGCGTGCCAGGGATGAGCGATGAGCGCTGGAGAGAGAATCTGCAAATCGCTCTGCAGCTTGGCGTGCCGCATATTTCCAGTTACGCGCTTACTGTAGAACCGAATACCGCGCTTCAAAAGTTCATCGAAAAAGGCAAAGTAAAACCAGTAGATGATGCTGTTGCCCGGCGACATTTTGAAATTCTGGTGGAGACTCTCAAAAAAAACAATTTTGAACATTACGAGTTTTCCAATTTTGGCAAACCGGGTTATTTTTCACAGAACAACACTGCTTATTGGTTGGGAAAACCCTATCTGGGAATAGGTCCTTCGGCGCATTCGTACGATGGGAATTCGAGAAAATGGAATATTAGCAATAACAGCCTTTACATAAAAGCCCTGGAAAAAGACCAGCTTCCGCAGCAAACCGAAGAGCTTTCCATTGCCGATAAATTCAATGAGTATGTGATGACGCGACTGCGCACTAAATTCGGGGTTTCAATTGTTGAGGTGAAAGAGAAATTTGGAGCCGATTATTGGCAGCATTTACTTCAAAATGCTGAGCCTCTTCAGCAAAAACAACTTTTGGAAGAGCTGGACGGGGTATTCCATATCACCCCCAAAGGCAAATTCCTCAGTGACGGCATTGCGGCTGATCTTTTTTATATTCCGCAATAGTTTTGAATTGTTAAAGCTCAAAATTAAAAGCCTGATTTTTATTATCTTGTAATAACCTAAAGAATTCCAATGGCAGATTTAATTATTTCAAATAAACTTCTGGAAAAGTATTTTAGTTTACTTAATAGCTTTGATATTAAATCAAAAAAACAACTCATTTCTAAATTGACAGCTTCAATGGAAAATTCATCAAAAAATAATTCAAAGCTCGACGAACTGTTTGGAGCCTGGATGGATACCAGGGATTCAGATGAAATAATTTCAGAAATTCGAGCTTCACGAATTGAAAAACAGTCAACCGAATTTTAATAATGCAATACCTTTTAGATACCAATATTTGTATTCATTTCCTTAGAGGTAGATTTAATCTAAAAGAAAAATTGAAGGCTAGTGGTGTGGAAAATTTCGCGATTTCTGAAATCACATTGGCAGAATTGATGTTTGGTGCAGAAAATAGTCCGCACCCTGAGAGCAATACGATTTTAGTAGAAAAATTTTCAGATCAAATTAATATTCTACCAATATTTAATTCGATAAATCTTTACGCAAAGGAAAAGGTGAGGCTCCGAAAACTAGGGAAAATGATAAGTGATTTGGATTTATTCATTGGAACAACATCGATTTCCCACAAATTGATTATGGTCACTGAGAATCTTGGTGAATTTAAAAGAATTCAGGGTATCAAAATTGAAAACTGGATCAAGAGATAAATTAAAAAAAATTAAAAATTCCTTAGGAATATATTCCGATTACGCTGTTCGAATAAAAGCAAATTTTCTCCCCCTTTTCGTAATTTTACGAAATGCTGGCCAACATTATTCATAAAGACAAAACTTATACGATAGACCTTTCTAAACCTCTGGATATTTCCCTGGGTTTACGAGGGGATGCCAAAAATCCTATTGCCTGGTATCTGGGGTCTCCGGTAATCGAGCCGGTGAAAGATGGGGATTTTATCGGGAAGGTTTCTGAAGGCTCTGCGGTGAATTTCAATAACGTGCAATTCAATCCGCACGCACACGCAACGCATACCGAATGTGTGGGACACATTACCCGGGAATTTCTTAGCATTAATCAAACCCTGAAAAACTTTTTCTTTACCGCAAAAGTGATCTCTGTAACTCCTGAAAAATGGCTGGAAGATATGGAAATCACCCAGGCAATGGTTCAAAAGCTTTTGAAAAACGGAGAAACTGAGGCTTTGGTGATTAGAACCCTGCCCAATTATATCGAAAAACGCAGCAGGAAATATTCTCATACCAACTGGCCCTTCTTAAGTGAAAACGCCGCAACTTACATTCGGGATTGTGGGGTTGAGCATCTGCTTATCGACCTGCCCTCGGTAGATAAGGAAAAAGATGACGGGAAACTGCTGGCCCATAAAGCTTTCTGGAATTATCCTAAAAATACCCGATTTGAAGCTACAATTACCGAACTTATTTATGTGCCGAATTCAATACCCGATGGGGAGTATTTGCTGAATCTTCAAATCGCTTCTTTTGAAAATGATGCGACTCCTTCAAAACCTGTTTTATACAAACTTATGTAATTATGAAAGTAATCCTAAAACTGGAAGAACTAGCGATGTTGCTTCTGGCAATCTTTGCCTTTAGTCAGCTCGATTTTGCCTGGTGGTGGTTTTTGCTGTTTTTTCTCGCTCCCGATCTCGGGATGTTGGGTTATCTCTTCGGAAATAAATTTGGAGCTCTTCTCTATAATATTTTTCACCATAAAGGACTGGCAATTTTAGTCTGGTTTTTGGGCTTTAGTATTGAGGATCAAATTTTTCAATTATCAGGCATAATTTTATTTGCTCACGCTTCTTTTGACAGAATGTTGGGCTACGGACTCAAATACGAAACCGGATTTAAATTCACGCATTTGGGGGAAATCGGAAAATAATTTTTAATCATTTTTTTTCCTCCCCTTCAGGGGGAGGGCCAGGGCGGGGCTTATGGATATTGAAACTTTTAGGAATTACTGTCTCAGCAAAAAAGGGGTGACTGAAGAACTTCCTTTCGGGCCAGATACACTGGTGTTTAAGGTTATGGGAAAAATGTTTGCCCTGGCCGGTTTGGATGAGGTGCCATTATCGGTAAACCTCAAATGCGATCCCGAACGGGCTATCGAATTGCGGGAAACTTATGAAGAACATATTCTTCCCGGATATCATATGAACAAAAAACACTGGAATAGCCTTATCTTAGACGGATATTTAGAAAAAAAGCTGGTCTTCGAGCTCATCGATCATTCTTATAAGTTGGTGGTGAGCGGGCTAACAAAAAAGCAACAGCAGGAACTTCAAAATTTACAATGAAACAGGTTTTAGAATTTTATATAAATCAAAAGAAATCCCATCAATCCCAACTCTCACAATTATCCAAAAAGTTATTAGTCTCGAGTTTAATCAGGCTGCTGGTTTTTTTATTTATTGCCTTTCTGGTTTATTATTTCTTCGGAAATTATAATGTTATAGTTCCTGTGGTAATTGGCGGGATTGCAATTTTCCTATTCCTGGTTTCCCGGCATAGCGACCTTAAGGATAAGGCCGATAAACAGCAAGAACTCATCAGGCTCAATGAAGTAGAAATTGATATCATCAAAACCCGCAATTTTCAGGATTTGTCTGAAGGCACCGAATTTGAAGATTCGATGCACGAATTTAGTCAGGATATCGATCTCTTCGGAAGGGGTTCTTTCTTTCAATACCTTAACCGCACCGCGCTTTACGAGGGAACCAAAAAACTGGCGGCGATTTTAACTGAAAATTCTATCGAAGGAATTCCGCAGAAACAAGAGGCGATCAAAGAACTGGAACAAAAACCTAAATGGCGGCAGGAATTCACCGCCCTGGCTGGATTGGTGAAAACCGAAACGCCTTCTAAAATCGTAGTAAAATGGTTGAAAAATTACAGAAAATTCGTGCCGTCTTATATGAAGTGGTTGCCCGGCGTTTTTTCTGTGCTTTCACTGCTGGTAATTCTGGGCTATTCCCTCGATTATTTAAAAGGCATTCACCTTTTCCTGTGGTTTCTCTCAGGTTTGCTCTTTACCGGAATTTACCTGAAAAAGATCAACCTGCTTTCGGGCAGTGTGAGCAAGGTGCAGGATACTTTTCATCAATATCATCATTTGCTGGCCTTGTTGGAAAGTGAGGAATTTTCTTCTGAAATTTTGAAGGAGAATCAGCAGCTTATTCGCAGTGAAAAGAAAAAGGCTTCGGCAATTTTTAAAGAGTTTTCTAAAGCCATTGATGCCCTGGACCAGCGCAACAATGTGATTTTTGGAATTTTTGGCAACGGATTTTTGCTTTGGGACCTGCGTCAAAGTTATAAACTTGAAAAATGGATTGGCACTTACAGGCAAAATGTAAAACACTGGTTTGAAGTAATTGAAGCCACCGACGCCCTCAACTCGCTGGGTAATTTTTCCTTTAACCATCCAACCTATGTTTTTCCGGAAATCACAGCTGAAGAAAACGGGATTTCAGCCACCGCCCTCGCGCACCCATTATTGGATCCTAAAAAGCGGGTGGCAAATGATTTCAGCATAAATAGTGAAGAGTTTTTTATCATCACCGGGGCGAATATGGCCGGAAAAAGTACTTTTTTGCGCACGGTTTCTTTGCAAATTTTAATGAGCAATATCGGGCTTCCGGTTTGTGCTGAGAGCTGTAAATATTCGCCGATTAAACTCATCACCAGTATGCGCACCAGCGATTCTTTAAGTGACGATGAGTCTTATTTCTTTTCTGAATTAAAACGCCTGAAATTTATTGTAGACGAAATTAAAACCGATCGCTATTTCATCATTCTCGATGAAATTCTGAAAGGTACTAATAGCAGCGATAAGGCATCGGGCTCTAAAAAATTTATCAGAAAACTGGTGAAATCGAAATCAACGGGGATCATCGCTACCCACGATTTGAGTCTATGCGAGATCACTTCGGAATTACCCCAGGTGAAAAACCATTATTTCGATGCCGAGATTGTAAACGATGAATTGTTTTTCGACTATAAGTTCAAAGACGGGATTTGCCAGAATATGAATGCGTCTTTTTTGCTTCGGAAAATGGAAATTGTGGATGATTAAAAATTAAATCGAGCTTTTAAACCTGACAGGTTTTTAAAACCTGTCAGGTTTGGAATTTAAACTATGGATTCATTAACTCAAATAGTTCTCGGTGCCGCAGTGGGCGAGGCCGTACTCGGCAGAAAAGTGGGGAATAAGGCAATGCTTTACGGCGCAATAGCCGGAACCATTCCCGATCTTGATACTTTCGCCGGTGCTTTTACCGATACCATCACCGCGATAGAAATACACCGCGGATTTACACATTCTATTGTATTCTCGGTTCTTTTCGCTCCGGTTTTTGGCTGGCTTATATCGAAAATCGAAAGAAAGTCGGTCGCTACCTGGAAAAACTGGTCCTGGTTGATGTTTTGGGGGCTGGTCACGCATCCGTTGCTGGATGCGCATACCACCTGGGGAACCCAACTTTTGTGGCCGCTGGAAGTGAGGCTGGCTTATAAAAATATCTTTGTTATAGATCCGCTGTACACTTTGCCGTTTCTGGTATTTCTAATTATGGCAATGCGACAAAAACGGGAATCCCGAAAGCGCAGAAAGTATAATAATCTCGGGCTTATTATTTCCAGTATTTATCTGCTCATCATCACTCCCGGTTTAAAACTCTATACCTATAATAAATTCACCAACGCCCTTGCTGAGCAGAGAATTGCGTATAAAAAGATCGAAACCAAACCGGCCCCGCTCAATACGATTTTGTGGACTGCCAATGTTGAGGTGGAGGATTCTTATTTAATTGGAGATTATTCCCTCTTCGATTCAAAACCCATTCAATTTGTAGCATACCCCAAAAATCATCATTTGCTGGGTGATTGGAAAGACAAAAGAAATGTACAACGACTCATCAAAATATCTGAAGGCTGGTATACGATTTCAGAGAAAGAAGGCGAGCTATATTTCAACGACCTCCGCTTCGGGACCCTTGATCCTATTCCACGTGCCGATTCTGAATTCGCTTTTAATTATAAACTGGTAGAAGAAAACGGAGAAATTATGGCTGAAGAAACTCCCAAAACCCGGGGAGATGCAAAAGAGCTTCTGGCTCAGCTGGGAGAGCGGGTGATGGGGAATTAAAGTTTGAATTCAAAAGCTTTCTTATCTTTAACCCATATCCACTTCATATATGAGAACCAGAATTCAATACCTTCTTTTTCTTTCAGTTTTTCTATTCAGTAATTTACTTCTGTCTCAAACTGAATCGGCAAAACTTGATTCCATCATACAAACGGTTCAGGAACATAAATTCTATGATCGGGAGGAATTTCCCCTGGGACTTTATACCGAAGAACACTATAAAAATCAGGCAGAATTTGCCCAGGCGCGTATCGCAGAACTGGAAAAAATCAATACCGAATCCCTTAGCGAAACCGAAAAGATCTCTTTGGAATTGCTGAAATTCAAACTTCAGGAAGATGTAGATAGTTATGAGTACGAGGCTTATCTTAATCCGCTGCTTTCTGATGCGGGATTCCATTTGAGTCTGGCCTACCAGGTGCGGGATCTCAACAATTATTCGCAAGTAAAATCTTATCTCAATAAACTAAATGCGATTCCGGGCTATGTAGACCAACATCTGGTTTTGCTTCGGAAAGGCCTAGAAAAGGGTATCACTCAACCAAGGGTGATCTTTGAAGGCTATGAGTCAACTTATAACGATCAGCTAGTGGACTCTCCCCGGGAAAGCTATTTCTTCGAGCCTTTTGAGAACCTTCCGCGCGGACTTTCAGAAGCTCAAAAAGATTCGGTTTTAACTGCTGCGGAAGAGGCTATTTCTAAAAATGTAGTGCCAAAGTTTCAGCGTATAAAGGATTTCTTCGAGAATGAATATTTGCCAAATACCCGCACTGAGCTTGGGGTTTCAGAAATTCCAAACGGGCGGGAATATTATCAAAACAGACTCGATTATTACACTACCCTAAATCTTTCTGCAGAAGAGGTTCATCAAATCGGCCTCGATGAGGTAGCTCGTATCAATGCTGACATGAAAGAGATTATCAAAGAAGTTGAATTTGATGGGAGTTTTGAAGATTTTATTCATTTTCTGAGAACCGATGAACAATTCTACGCGACAACGCCAGAAGAATTGCTGAAGGAAGCCCGGGATATTTCTAAACGAATAGACGCGAAGCTTCCGGCGTATTTTAAAACCCTTCCGCGGAAACCTTATGGGGTAGCGCCGGTGCCTGATGCCATCGCTCCAAAATACACCACTGGAAGATATATTGGTGCTTCCGACGAAACCCAGCCGGGTTATTATTGGGTGAATACCTATAATTTGCCAAATCGTCCGCTTTATGTGTTACCCTCGCTTACCGCACACGAAGCTGTGCCGGGGCATCACCTGCAAAATGCCCTTAATGCTGAGCTGGGGGATAGCATCCCAAAATTCCGAAGAAATATGTATTTATCGGCCTACGGGGAAGGCTGGGGACTTTATTCGGAAACCCTGGCTGAAGAGATGGGCATCTACCGCACCCCTTACGAGCGCTTCGGGAAACTCACTTACGAGCAGTGGCGGGCCTGCAGGTTGGTGATCGATACAGGAATTCACGCGATGGGTTGGAGCAGGGAAGAGGCTGTGGAATATTTCAGGAAAAATACGGCGCTTTCTATGCATAATATCAACACTGAGGTAGATCGCTATATCTCCTGGCCGGGGCAGGCGGTTTCCTATAAGATTGGCGAGATAAAGATCAGGGAACTGAGAAAAAGAGCCGAGGAAGCTCTGGGAGCTAAATTCGATGTGCGGGACTTTCACGAAGTGATCCTGGAGCAGGGTGTGGTTACGTTACCGATTTTGGAGGAAAGGGTGAATGATTTTATTGAAGGGGAAATTGAATAAAATGTTGGGTTATTGCCGGATTAAAAAATCTATTAGTTCGCCCGGAATTTCATAACTTGTAGTAAATCTTAATGCGATGAAAACTGCTGAAATTAGAGAAAAGTTGATTAGGGAGATCAATTCCTCAACCAACAAAAGTTTGCTTCAGGAACTTTATCAATACCTGGGACGAGAAAATAAAACCCAGGATATCTATAATTTGAGTGAGGATCAAAAATCTGCCATACTTGAAGCCAGGGAGCAGATTGATAATGGAGATTACCTTACGAGTGAGCAAGCCAATGAGGAAATTGACGAATAGCTAAAAAAGTAATTTGGTCTTTTAGAGCGCAAAATGATAGAAAAGAAATCCTGGAATATTGGATAAAGAGAAATAAATCTAAAGTATACAGCAGGAAACTCGCAGACTTATTCAAGGAAGTTGAAAAGTTAATTTCTAACTATCCTGAAATAGGGAAACCAACAGATTTTTAGGATATTAGGATTAAGGTTGTTCGTACATATTTGCTTATTTACGAAACAACTAAGGATGAGATTTTTGTTTTGATTATTTGGGATAGCAGGCAGAATCCGGAGAAATTGGAAAAACAGTTTAAAAAATAACATGGGCACCTATCTATTTCTGTTAAATGAGCCTGTACATTTTTATAATGTTAAATTTAACCCTGGTAAGTTCGGGGTCTAAAATTGTAACTTCGCCACTTTAAATCTCCATCGATGAACCTGGAAAAAGAATTGAAACAACGCAGCGACTCCACCTGCGAGCTCTGCGGAAATAAAGAAAACCTAAGTATTTACACTTTTGAGGATTTCCCGGGAGAGGAAATAGATGGAAGTTTTATGATTTGTGCGGTTTGCAGAGAACAATTTGAAGATCCTGAAAAAGCAGAGCCAAATCACTGGCGATGTCTTAATGATTCGATGTGGAGCAGCGTGCCGGCCGTGCAGGTTGCAGCCTGGCAAATGCTTACTTATCTTAAGGCTGAAGGCTGGCCGCAGGACCTATTGGATATGATGTATATGGATGACGAGCTGAAAGTTTTTGCGCAAAAGCGAATTAAGAAGGATGAAACTTCTGCAGAAACTGTGCATCGCGATAGCAACGGTGCGGTGATCGAAGCCGGAGATACTGTAGTGCTTACCAAAGACCTGAATGTGAAAGGCAGCAGTTTAACCGCAAAACGAGGCACTGCAGTTCGACGGGTATCCCTGGTTCACGATAACCCTGATCAGATCGAAGGTAAGGTAGAGGGACAACAAATTGTGATCCTTACCAAATTTGTGAAAAAGGTGTAGTTCCCTACTTACGGAAATAGCTTATAAATATCTTCGCGTTTTAGGAATCGCTGCAGGATTATTTTCCCCCCGGAAAAAAATAATCCCAATCTGTATTTACCAATTCTAATGCGATAAGCATCAGGGTGAGCTTTAATTTTTTTGATTCCTTTAACCTTACTTAAATCTGATGCTTCTTTTAAATTCAGAATTTTTTTCTTCAGTGCAAGTTTGATCTTTTTATCTTTTACCCACTCCAGATCTTTCAGAAATTTTCTGTTATAGTTTAAGATCATTCATCAAGCAGATTGAGGATTTCTTCTTCAGAAACCAAATCTTCAGGATCATTTTGTTGCATTAAAAGCAGTAGCCCAATGTCTTCTTTCTCCTCATCTGTCATTTGCTCAAATTTTTCCCTTTCTTTTAATTTTACATAAGTAGTAATGGCTTCTTCCAGAAGAGCTTTTACACTTTTATTTTCATAAGCTGAGATAATCTTGATTTTCTTCAGAGTTGTTTCATCTACATCTATATTTTTTCTCATTGCCTGGCTTTTTTGTATATAATATGCAAAATGTATATTATATACAAATATACCATTATGAATTAAAAAAACCTCACAAGTCTCGAAGACCTGTGAGGTTTAAGTTAGTTCGAATTAAAATAGTCTTTATTCTGCCTGCTTCAGCTTTGTGAAGTGTTTGTAGAATAAGGGAATGGTTTCAATTCCTTTTAAATAATTCCAAATCCCAAAGTGCTCATTGGGAGAGTGGATGGCGTCGGTATCAAACCCAAAGCCCATCAAGATGGTTTTGCTTTTTAATTGTTCTTCAAAAAGCGAAACTATTGGAATACTACCGCCACTATGTTGTGGAATTGGTTCCTTTCCGAAAGCTTCCTTATAAGCATCATTAGCCGCCTGATATTCCAAAGTGTCGATTGGGGTGACATAGGCCTGCCCGCCGTGATGGGTGTTAACCTTTACCTTAACCGATTTCGGGGCAAGACTTTCAAAATGCTCTGTAAAAAGCCTGCTGATCTTCTCCCAGTTTTGATCGCTTACCAGTCGCATAGAAATTTTAGCGTATGCTTTTGAAGGCAAAACGGTTTTGGCACCTTCGCCAATATAACCGCCCCAAATTCCGTTTACGTCCAGTGTGGGACGAATAGAGGCCCGTTCCAGGGTTGAAAAGCCTTTTTCCCCGTGAACTTCAGCTATATCGAGTTTCTTTTTGTATTCTTCTTCATCGTAGGGAGCTTCAGCCATTTTAGCTCTTTCAGCTTCGCTGTATTCCTTTACATTATCGTAGAATCCTGGAATGGTAATTCTGTTGTCCTCATCCTGAAGCGAGGCGATCATTTTGGATAGTATGTTAATAGGATTAGCCACCGCTCCGCCGTAAAGTCCGCTATGAAGGTCCCGGTTAGGGCCGGTAACTTCCACTTCCATATAGCTGAGGCCGCGCAGGCCTGTGGTGATAGAAGGCGTATCTTTGGCGATCATCCCGGTATCTGAAATCAGGATTACATCATTGGCAAGTTTTTCTTTATTATTTTCAATGAACCAATTAAGATGTTCACTGCCCACTTCTTCTTCTCCTTCGATCATAAATTTCACGTTGCAGGGAAGCGCATCGTTTTTGGTCATATATTCCAGGGCTTTCACGTGCATATACATCTGGCCTTTATCGTCACAGGCGCCCCTGGCATAGATGGCTCCTTCAGGATGAATTTCGGTTTTTTTGATCACCGGTTCAAAAGGCGGGGAATTCCATAAATCAAGCGGGTCTGGAGGTTGCACATCATAATGCCCATAAACCAGTACTGTTGGGAGCTTTTTATCGATAATCTTTTCGCCATAGACCACAGGATGACCCGGAGTTTCACAAATTTCAGCCGAATCACAGCCGGCTTCCAAAAGTTTTTCCTTCACCGCTTCGGCGGTTTTGAGCATATCGGGTTTATGTTTTGAGTCGGCACTTACCGATGGAATTTTCAGAAGATCAATGAGTTCGCTTATAAAGCGATCTTTGTTTTCTTCAATGTATGTAGTAATGTCTTTCATCGTTCAATTTTTAAACTGAGATAAAGGTAAAAAAAATTTTTGCGGACTATTTGTGAATTGAAACATTTGTGTATATTTGCATCCGCTTACAACAAGTAAGTGCATTTACAACGAGTCCTAAGTGTTGTAAATTGAAAATGCGGGCGTGGTGGAATTGGTAGACACGCTAGACTTAGGATCTAGTGCAGCAATGTGTGAAGGTTCGAGTCCTTTCGCCCGCACAGCAAGGGAAAAGCCGACTTTTAGGAGTCGGCTTTTTTTGTTTGGGTAACACCGGGGTAACACATATTCAGTAAATTTTTCGAGTAATTAAATTTTAACTTTAATTAACATCAAAGCCATTTGATAATTTTCTTTGGAAATTTCTGGATTTAAATTGAGGGTTTCTAAAACCTTATGGCTTCATATTTGGTGATATTAGGTGATTTTTATTTTAAAACAGAGTGTTCGCCGAATCGGATACCAGGATATTTTTGCATACCCTGTGCATCTATTATTCCTTATATTTGTGCTTGTGAAAATAATCGCTGTCATATTATCTTTCTATGTTTTAGGGCTTAATTTTTTAGCCTGTAATGATAGTGCGTCTACCTTAAATCCTGATACAGAGATCTCGGTGGTTAATTTTCAAGACATGGATCCAGATCATTCTCACGATCAAACGGCAGATCTCTGTCCTCCCTTCTGTAGCTGTCATTGCTGCCATGTGCACACCGTGAAATTTGATTCTGCGGAATTTCAACCTTTTATAGCCAGCATCTCTTCTGAGCTATTTCTTCACTTTGATAGTTTAGGAAAAGAAATTCCTCATTCTATTTTACAACCTCCAAGAGTTTAATTCAATTTAGAAGGATACTTATATCCTTTTTTTTCAATCCTTTTATCCTATTTCTTCCAGGACTAATCAGCTGTATGGCAAATCCTGCAACACCCTGGAATACTTTAATTGAATTAAATTTTCTTTTATGATTAATAGAATCATATCATTTTCTATCAATAATAAATTTATTATTGGCCTACTCACCTTAGCTCTTATCGGTACCGGTATTTGGTCTATGGCTACCGTAAATCTTGGATCGGTACCAGACATCACAAACAATCAGGTTCAGGTAATTACACAATCTCCCAATCTGGCTACCGAGGATATAGAACAATTTGTAACCTATCCCGTTGAACTTTCTATGGGAAACCTGCCCGGAGTGACGGAGATCCGTTCTGTCTCGCGCTTTGGACTATCGGTGGTTACCATTGTCTTTAAAGATGATATGGGCACTTACCTTCCCCGGCAATTAGTGCAGGAAAAGCTTAATGAGCTAAGGGAAACGATTCCTGAAAAATTCGGAAGCCCTTCCATGGGACCTATTTCCACAGGATTAGGCCAAATCTATGAATATACGATCAAACCCCAGGAGGGATATGAAACCGAATATTCCCCTATGGAGTTACGAACCATCCAGGACTGGCTGGTGAAAAGACAGCTAACCCTTTTGGAAGGTGTTGTGGAAGTAAATTCATTTGGAGGTTCAATAAAGCAATATGAAGTGGCCATCAACCCTGAGAAGTTGAACAGTATGGGGATAAGCATTTCTGATGTATATGAAGCCCTTGCACGAAATAATGTGAATACCGGCGGAGCTTATATCGAGAAAAACCGGATGTCCAATTTTATACGGGGCGAAGGATTGATTCGTTCGTTAGATGATATCAGGGATATTGCGATAAGCACCGAAAACAGGATCCCGATTACTATTGGGGATGTAGCTGAGAATGTCCAATTTGGGAGCCAGGTTCGCTATGGGGCATTTACCCAGGATGGGAAAGAGGCAGTAGGTGGTATGATAATGATGCTTAAAGGAGCAAACCCCAATGCTGTGATCCAGGATGTAAAAGACAGGATGGCTGAGGTGGAAAAATCCCTTCCTGAAGGCCTAAGCATAGATCCCATAATAGATCGCAGTGAATTAATAGAAAGAACTACCGACACGGTTAAAACCAATTTACTGGAGGGAGCCTTGATCGTTATTTTTGCTCTTGTATTATTATTAGGTAGTCTAAGAGGTGGTCTTATTACCGCAACCACGATTCCACTATCACTGCTTTTTGCTTTTATTTTAATGAAACAATTCAATGTCTGGGCTAATCTAATGAGTTTGGGCGCTATTGACTTTGGAATCATTATAGACGGTGCAGTGATTATCATCGAAGGAACCGTGTATGAAATACAAAAACGGATTAGATCAGGAAAACTGAAATTTACTCAGGCTAAAATGGATGAAGTAGCCTATGATGCGGGAAGTACGATGATGAGTTCCGCGTTTTTTGGACAGATTATAATTCTTATTGTATTCACTCCTATACTTTTTCTTACGGGGGTAGAAGGAAAGATGTTTAAGCCTATGGCTTATACCTTCGGTTTTGCGATGATTGGAGCTATTTTCTTATGTCTTACCTATGTCCCTATGATGTCTGCCCTATTTATGAAACCCATTCAGAATAAAAAGAACTGGTTTGGAAGATTTGAACGCTGGTTGGAAAGGTTAAGTGATAAGATAATTGGTGGAATCCAAAAAGTGTATATGCCTTTACTGAAAGGGGCATTAAAACTGAAGCTCATTGTTATTGGGGCCGCCGCCATTTTACTTGTGATAGCCGGTTTTATCTTTTCCAGAATGGGAGGAGAATTTGTGCCTCAACTTGATGAAGGAGATATTGCCATGCAGGCTTTGATCAGACCAGGGAGTTCATTAACAGAATCTATTGAAGTTTCCAAAAAAATAGAAAACATACTCCTAGAAAATTTCCCTGAAATTAAAACGGTAACCGCAAGGATTGGAGTAGCCGACATTCCTACAGATCCAATGCCAATGGATATCGCAGATATGTATCTGATCCTTGAAAAGGATAAGGATAAATGGACAAGCGCTGAAACTAAAGAAGCACTTATAGCACAGATCAAGGAAAAACTGAATAAAGAACTTACAGGGGTAAATCTGGTGTTTACTCAACCTGTAGAATTAAGGTTCAACGAATTATTAGAAGGAGTAAGAGAAGATATTGCGGTTAAACTATATGGGGAGGACCTGGATGTGTTGTCGGAAAAGGTACAGGAAATGGCTAATATTATCCAGACCGTACCTGGAGCAGGAGATGTTAATCCTGAACGAACATCTGGGCTGCCACAAATGACCGTGAAATTTAACCGTGATAAAATTGCTCAATATGGCCTGGATATCCAAAAAGCAAATGATTATATAAGTACTGCTTTTGCGGGAGGAACCGCAGGAGTCATTTTTGAAGGAGAAAAGCGATTCGATTTAGTAGTAAGATTTGATGAGGAACATAGAAAGAATATTGATGACTTGCGTGGAATGTATATCGATCTTCCCGACGGAACTCAGGTGCCTATAAAAGAAATAGCAGATATTGAGTATGTTCCGGGGCCTATGCAAATTTCAAGAGATGATACCTACAGAAGAACCTATGTGGGTGTAAACGCCCGGGGAAGGGATGTAGAGTCTGTGGTGAACGACATTCAGCAAAAATTAGATGAGGAATTAGAATTGCCACCAGGTTATTATATTACTTATGGAGGGGAGTTCGAAAACCTTCAGAGTGCCAAAGACCGATTAGTGATTGTGGTACCGATAGCCTTATTCCTGATTTTCGTGCTTCTATATTTTGCCTTAAAATCTTTTTCCCAATCTATCATGATCTATATGGCGATACCATTGGCTGCTATCGGAGGTGTTTTTGCCCTTTGGTTAAGAGGTATGCCATTTAGCATTTCCGCAGGTGTAGGCTTCATTGTTCTGTTTGGTGTTGCAGTTTTAAACGGACTGGTACTAATAAATAGATTCAATTCTTTAAAAGAAGAAGGAGTAACCAGTATAAGAGATAGAATTTTTACAGGAACCAAAGAACGAATACGACCTATTATGTTAACAGCAACAACAGATATTTTCGGTTTTTTACCAATGGCATTTTCCACATCTGCCGGTGCAGAAGTTCAACAACCACTTGCTACAGTTGTTATAGGTGGTATGCTTACGGCTACCTTGCTTACGCTGGTGGTTCTTCCTGTCCTTTATACATTTGTAGAGAAGAGACGGGAGAAAAAGGAACAGAACAAGCTTGGTTCTTCCAATTCACGATCTTTAGCTACGATTTTGATAATTGGCTTTGTTTTAGGCGGAACCTTTTCTGTAAATGCACAATCTGATGCAATGTCATCTGAATATTCACAACAGGATTCTTTACAAACTATTAGTTTGCAAGAGGCTAAAGAAATGGCAATCCAAAACTTTCCGCAATTAAAAGCTGCTCAACTTGAAATTGAAAGTGAGGAAGTATTGCGTAAAACCGCCTATGATTTTGGAAATACCCAAATCTTTACAGGAAAAGAAGAAGTAGGAAATGGCTCTGCTGGGGTCTATACTCAAATTGGCGTCCAACAGCAAGGCATTGATATTTTTGGAATTGCCCCCCGGTTAAAATTGCAGAAAGAAAGGGTTGCCCTTGCTGAAAGTGCCTTAGAGTTATCTACTATTGAAATTGAACGTGAAGTAAGCAGGGCCTGGGCCTCGGTTTATACAACTAAAAGGACATTCCAGGTTTATAGAAAAATGGATTCAATTTTTGAAGATATTGAAAGGGCTGCAAGAATCAGGTATGAAACAGAGGCCACCTCCAAATTGGAATATCTTGCTACCTCCAACCAGGCGAACGAGGTTAAAATACAGCTGGAACAATCGTACCGAGATTACCTGAAATCAATACAGCGTTTAAACCTATGGTTCGTTAGTGACACAATCTATGATGTACCAGATTTGCCTGTTGAAACTTTAGACGAACCTTTAAACTTTCTGGTAGAGTCGCTTGAAAATCATCCGTTGCTACAGGTTTCGGAACAAAGGATAGATGTTGCCAAAGCGGTTACCAGAGAACGAAAATCTGAATTTTTGCCCAAATTTCAGGGTCAGTACGGTAGGCAGGAAATAGCCGGGCAATCGGGTTTCTTCCAATATCAAATAGGAATTCAAATTCCGCTGTTTTTTGGGCCGGAATTAGGCCGTACACAGGAAGCACAAGTAAATAGACAGATTGCAGAGCAAAACTTTTATCAGGATAAAATCGAACTGGAAACCGCCTATAAAAATATGCGTGAAGACTACATCAAATGGAGAAACTCATGGAATTATTATAGGGATGAAGCACTTCCGCTGGCCAAAGAGCAACAAGATGGATCAGTGCTGGCCTTTAAGGAAGGCGCTATCGATTATGTGACATTTCTCCAAAATATAAGAGATGCCATTAGAATCGAGGTAAATGCCTGGAGTGCTTTTAACGATTATCTCGACAGCCGTTACCAACTGGAATATTACCTTAAGAATTCAAATTAAAAATTAAAATAAGAAAATCGATATGAATACAAGATCAATAAATATTCTAATGCTTGCCTTAACGCTCAGCCTGTTCTTTGGATGTAAAGAAAATCCTGATGCGGGAGAAGACACTTCCCAAGAAACAGAAGCTGCTCATGCCGAAGGCGATGACGGCCACAATGACGACGCAGAAGAAGGCCACAGTGAAGAAGGAGGGGAAAATCACGGTGAAGAAGAAGGTGGGATGCGCGCGGTACATCTTTCAGAGATGAAATTCAATAGTTTAGGGATTAAAGTGGATTCCCTGCCTACCAAAGCTCTTTCTGGCGTAGTGAAAGCCAATGGACAACTGGAAGTGCCGCCTCAATATGAAGCTACCGTTACGGCAATTTTAGGCGGTAATATAACTTCTATAAAAGTTATTGAGGGGGATAAGGTAAATAAAGGTCAGGTACTAGCCTATCTTTCCCACCCAAATTTGACCAGGATGCAGTCTGATTATATTAATGCGTATAGTAGAATGCAATTTTTGGAGAAAGAATTTGATAGACAGAAACGACTGTATGAAGCGGAAGTGGGTTCAGGAAAAACATTTCAACAAACCCAATCAAACTATCAGTCTGTAAAAGGTGAAGTGAAAAGTTATGAATCCCAATTGCGTCAGTTAAACCTAAATGCTTCCCAGGTTAGAAGTGGTAACCTTTACGAATATATCCCAGTAGTAAGCCCTATTGGAGGTTATATAGAAAAAGTTTTGGTGCAAATAGGACAATATGTAGAACCACAGACCGGAATGTTTATGGTGGTTGACAATGAGCATGTTCACGCCGATCTAATGGTTTTCGAAAAAGATATCTATAAAGTAAAAGAAGGTCAAAAAATATCTTTTACACTTGAATCAGTTCCCGGTAGTAATTTAACGGGAACGATATATTCAGTTGGTAAACAATTTGAGCAAAATCCCAAGGCGGTACACGTTCACGCGGAAATAGACAATAAAGAAGATTACCTCATCCCGGGCATGTATATAAACGGAAAAATCAGGACCGGTGAAGAAGCTGTTCCTGCCTTACCGGAAGAAGCAATAATTGAAGAAGAAGGAAATCCCTACATCTTTACGGCCCAAAAACACCAGGAAGATGGTGAAACCGAATGGGAATTGAAACCAGTGCAGGTTAGAACGGGAATAAATGAAGATGGATGGGTAGAAATTAAACTGTTGGAGCCCCTTCCAGAAGGTACTTTAGTTGCGTATAACAATGCCTACTACCTGGTGTCTGAAATGCAGAAAAGCCAAACCTCTCATGGTCATTAAATTGAGCTTTAAAAATTTAGATAGATGGGCTCTCTGTAAAATGTTTGTCTTAATTAAAGTTCCAGAGGGTTCATCCTTAATAAAGAATTACTAAAACAGCGATGAAAGAAATAAAAGCATTTATAAAACCGAAACGAGTTCAAAAAGTAATCGAAGCACTTAGTAATAGTGGTTTTAAGAGTATGACCCTTTCCCAGGGAGAAGGAACGGGGGCATTTAAAGCAAAAGGCGCATCACCTTCTTTAGATTTCCGTGTAACCGACAGTCCGGTGGTAAAGTTAGAACTGGTATGTCAAAATGAAGAAGCCCAATCAGCTATCAATATCATGCTGGAAAACGGGAAAACACCGGATCCAGGTGATGGCATAATTTATCTTTCCGATATTGAAGATGCTTTCCAGATAAAAACCGGGGAATCTTTGAAACGATATGACTCAAATAAGGATGAAAATGAAGGAAGTTGAGAAAATTTTAGAGGCATACGAAGTTCGTCCAACAGCCATGCGTATACTGATCTATAAATTTATGGCTAAAAAAGATCGGGCTGTAACCCTTACCGAAATTGAAAATGCTTTTGGAAAAGCAGATCGGGCTACATTATCTCGAACAATACGCACATTTGAAGCAAATGACATTGTGCATCAAATAGATGATGGCACAGGCATACCAAAATATGCGCTCTGTGAAAGTGATTGTAATTGCGAAGTAGAACAGGACTTACACATCCACTTTCATTGCAATAATTGTGATGAAACTGTTTGTTTGACCGATCATAAGATTCCACATATTAACCTGCCAGAGGGATATATGGCAGAAAATGTAAACCTGGTAGTAAAGGGAATATGTGAGAAATGTAGTGGTGTTTAATTTTTGAAGAGCAAGGAAGCATATAAAAAAGAGGTGAAAATGGAACTATATAGTATGGAGATTACCAAAATCAGTTTATGGAAACGGAAAGAAAAAACGATTTAAAAAAGGCAAGAACGCTTCAAATATGGAATGTCATTTATGATACCATTGAAGTAATAGTATCTCTAATTGCAGGAATAACTGCCAATAGTTCTGCTCTTATAGGATGGGCACTGGACAGTACAATAGAAGTGATAAGTGCGGCCACTTTAGGCTGGCGGCTGCATGGCGAGCTCAAGGGCATTGACGAAGAAAAAGTCAAAAAACGCAAGAAGATCACCCTTTATGTAATTGCAGTATCATTTACGTTGGTCTGCATATTCATCTCGTATGATTCAATCACAAAACTCCTTAGTCAGGAAACTGCAAGTTGGAGTACTATGGGATTAATCATTTTAATTATTTCTCTAATTATCAATCCCATTCTTATCTATTTCAAAAGAAAATATGGACATAAGCTGGACAGCCCAGCTTTACTTGCCGATGCCAAGGATACCTTTATCTGCCTATACCAAACCGTAGTTGTTCTTGCCGGTTTACTATTGGTTAACTGGCTGGGCTGGTGGTGGGCAGATCCTGTCGCGGCACTGCTCATTGTACCTTATGCAGCAAAGGAAGGTTGGGAAGCCTATACTAAAGGAAGAGAAATCAAGTATAACATCACTTAAAAGACAGACATAACTATGATCCATATAACCAAAACAGAAAAAAGCAATTTGATACCCGCTACTATCTATGGTAAGATCACTAAGGAGGATGCAGAAAAAATTAATCCCTTGATACATAATATTGTTAAAAATGGGGATAATGTGGATTTCTTTTTTGAGCTGGTTAATTTTAAGGGTTATAATCTCAAAGGCTTGTGGGAAGATTTAAAGGTTGATGCAGCTCATATTTCCAATTATGGAAAAATGGCATTTGTGGGTGCGAAAGAATGGCAGCAATGGGCTGTTGGAGCTACTAACTTTTTTACTGCTCGGAAGTTAAATATTTCGACCTTACCGAAAAGGAAGAGGCTAACAGATGGATTTTAAACCAATAGGGATATGAAAAAATTACAACTGAAAATTCCGGTATTGCTACCTCAGGTGCCGAATGAAAAAGATACCTGTGTACAAAGACTTATTAATGATCTAGAAGCCGAAGAAGGACTTGAGAGGGTTCATATAGCAGATGAAAAGGAAGATTCGGTTCCACTTCTTTGTTTTCATTATGATCCTGACGTTATCTCTATTGATCGCATTCAATCTTTGGCAGAAAGGACAGGAGCAAAAATTACAGAGAAATATGGACATCTTCTTATAGAAGTCGATGGAATTAGACATACCCGACATGCAAGGACTATAGAAAAGAGTCTGCTGAATATCAAAGGTGTGTTGGAAGCTTCTGCCAATGCGGGAGGAATGATCCGTTTAGAATATGATAAACATAAGACCACTTTTAATGAGATAATCACAAAGCTTGAAAAAGAAAACTTACAAGTCAAGAAAAGCTCCTCTTTTCGTGAAAATGGCTTTAATTCTTCAGAAAAAACTTCTGATGAATTAAATAAAGGAAATAAGATGAGTCAGGAACAACAGCATGAAGATAAGGATGTCCAGAATCAAAAAGAAGCTGATAGCCACGGTGCCGGCGAAGAACATTCCCACTCCCACGGAGGTATTTTTGGGAAAAATACAGAGCTTATTTTTGCTATCATTTGTGGTGTTTTATTGGGAATAGGTTTTGGATTATCCTTTGTAGAATCAGTTCCGCAATGGGTGAGCCTTGCACTTTATATTGGAGCCTATTTCTTTGGGGGCTTTTATACCGCGAAAGAAGCTGTGGAAACTGTAGCCAAAGGCGGATTTGAGATTGACTTTCTAATGCTGGTTGCAGCTATTGGAGCAGCTATTTTGGGCGAATGGGCTGAAGGTGCCTTGTTACTATTTCTTTTTAGTCTTGGGCACGCATTGGAACATTATGCAATGAACAAAGCACGAAAATCTATAGCCGCATTGGCAGAGCTGGCACCAAAAACAGCCCTGCTCAAAAAAGATGGTAAGACGGAAGAAGTTGGTATCGAAAAACTAAATATAGGCGATATTATTGTCGTAAAACCAAATACTAAAATATCCGCAGATGGCGTAGTGGTAGATGGACAGAGTAGTGTAAACCAGGCTTCAATAACCGGGGAGAGTGTACCGGTAGATAAAGTTCCCGTAGAAGATATTGAGAAGGAGTACTCAGAGGTTGATGATATCAACGATGAAAACCGGGTTTTTGCAGGTACAATTAACGGTAACAACACCCTTGAAATAAAGGTAATCAAAGCAGCCAAAGATTCAACGCTTTCCCGATTGGTGCAACTAGTCAACGAAGCGCAGACCCAAAAATCACCAACCCAGTTGCTTACCGATAGGTTCGAAAAATATTTTGTGCCCTCAGTCCTTATTTTGGTCGGGATTCTTTTGTTCGCTTTTTTAGTTATTGACGAACCTTTTAGCGCCAGCTTTTACAGGGCCATGGCGGTACTGGTAGCTGCAAGTCCCTGTGCATTGGCAATCTCGACCCCCAGTGCTGTATTGAGTGGTGTGGCCAGGGCCGCCCGCGGTGGGGTATTAATCAAAGGAGGCCGCCCACTGGAAGATCTTGGAGAACTGACCGCTCTTGCCTTCGATAAGACCGGAACTCTAACGGAAGGAAAGCCAAAACTTACTCAAGTAGTAGCCCTTGGGGATATTTCAGACAATGAACTTCTCAAGATAGTAGTAGCCGTGGAAAGTTTAAGTGATCATCCCCTGGCAAAAGCTGTAGTTCGTGATGGAAAGGAGCGTCTGGAAGGTGAGGAAATCCCGGATGCTTCCAATCTGGAAGCCGTGTTAGGGAAAGGTATTAAAGCAACATTAGGAAATGATAAGATCTATGTTGGGAACCTCGATCTGTACGAAGGGCTTGATGAGAGTACACCTTCCGACAAAATAACTACGAAAGTGCGTGGTCTTGAAGGTGGTGGAAATACAACGATGCTTATTCGGAAAAATAAAGAATATATAGGCATCATCGCCTTAATGGATACCCCACGGGAGGCAGCAAAAAAGACCCTTTCTGAATTAAAGGAAATAGGTATTAAACGAATGATCATGCTTACTGGTGATAACCAGAAGGTAGCAGACGCAGTAGCAGAAGAAATAGGATTGACTGATGCCTGGGGTAGTTTATTGCCAGAAGAAAAGGTAGAAGCAATTAAAAAACTGAAAGAGAAAGAATCTAAAGTAGCAATGGTAGGCGATGGTGTTAATGATGCGCCTGCCATGGCAAATAGCACCGTAGGAATCGCTATGGGCGCTGCGGGAAGTGATGTCGCCTTAGAAACCGCTGATATTGCTCTTATGGCCGATAAATTGGAAACCCTTCCCTTTGCAATAGGATTGAGTAGACAATCTAAATCTATTATCAAGCAGAACCTTTGGGTAAGTTTGGGAATTGTGGCTTTGCTTATCCCAGCAACAATTTTTGGTTTTGCAAATATTGGAGTAGCGGTAGTTATACACGAAGGTTCCACACTCCTTGTAGTATTTAATGCATTAAGACTTTTAGCTTATAAAAAATGAAAAAAAGCACCTTTATAGTCAGTCAAATGGACTGCCCTTCCGAGGAGCAGATGATCAGGATGAAATTGGAAACTTTTGAACAGATAAAATATCTGGACTTTGATATTCCCAATAGGAAGCTGGAAGTATATCACCATGGAGCGGTTGATGTAATTAATTCCTCGATTTCAGAATTAAAATTAGGCGATAAATTTAAAGGGTCAGAAGAGGCTGAAGTTCCAATTGGAGACGATGAAACCAAGCAAAAAAATATCCTTTGGTGGGTGTTGGGTATTAATTTTGGTTTTTTCCTTATTGAAATAACCACCGGTTGGATATCTTCTTCTATGGGCCTTATTGCGGATTCACTGGATATGCTGGCAGATTCGATAGTATATGCGCTAAGTTTATTTGCAGTGGGAGGTGCTGTTTCTAGAAAAAAGAAAGTCGCAAAGTTCAGTGGATATTTTCAGATTTTTTTAGCGACTCTGGGATTCGTAGAAGTCTTGCGTAGGTTTTTTATGAGTAGTGAAACTCCCTTATTTCAGTGGATGATTATCATTTCCTCTCTAGCACTTGCCGGAAACTTAATTTCATTATGGTTAATTAATAAGGCTAAAAGCAAGGAGGCCCATATGCAGGCCAGTGCTATTTTTACCTCAAATGATATTATTGTAAACGGCGGGGTCATATTGGCTGGTATCCTGGTTTATTTTCTGGAGAGTAAATGGCCTGATTTGATCATAGGAGGAATAGTTTTCACATTTGTAATGCGTGGTGCAATTAAAATTTTAAAACTTGCGAAATAAAAACCTTTTTGAATAAATTAAACAAATATCACACATTAATAATTGCGGTAGCAGTTGGTGTGGGTTTACTTCTTGGGCAAATTTCAGTTATCAAAAGTTTTTCGGAATATCTTATCGTCCCATTCCTAATGGTGATGCTTTTTGGTTTGTTTTTGAATATTCCCTTTACAAACCTACTTTCCAGTTTTTCCAATCTTAAATTCATCTCGGCAAATCTGATAATCAATTTCCTCTGGACGCCAATCTGTGCCTATCTTTTGGGATTACTCCTTTTACAAGAACATTTGAGTTTATGGATAGGTTTTGTAATGTTAATGGTAACACCCTGCACGGACTGGTACTTGATCTTTACCGGGAATAGCCAAAGGAAATACTTCCTTGTCAACAGCTGTATTGCCGGTAAATCTAATTTTACAATTAATTCTTCTTCCGGTTTATCTGTTCCTGTTTTTCGGGAAATCCGGCTCCGTTGATACAGCAATTTTATGGGAAAGTATTCTCTTGGTGCTTTTAGCTCCATTTCTAATTGCGCAGCTTATAAAATATTGGAGTGCCAAACTTAGAAAAACAGAATTGATGCGCAAGAAAGTTCTTCCTTTTTTCGAAACTGCACAAATCATTTTCTTGGCTTTGGCCATTGTTGCTATGTTTGCATCGCAGGGAGAATATTTAACAAAAGATCTTAGCGTATTTTACATTCTTCTGATTCCAATGCTTCTGTTCTTTTTGATTAATTTTCTGGTAGGACGTTTTGCGAGCTTACTATTAAAATTTAATTATAAGGATTCTGCAAGCCTGAGCTTAACCACTCTTGCAAGAAACTCACCTATTGCTCTGGCCGTTTCTCTTACCGCTTTTCCAAATGATCCATTAATTTCCCTTGCATTGGTGATAGGGCCTTTGTTGGAGTTACCCATATTGACCTTAATTTCTCAAATTTTATTAAAGATTAGAAAAGCTTATAAGTAGTTTTAGATTACGGTTGAAATGGTGTTTAAGACCCCAATATCTACCATAACTTGCGCCGGATCCTATGCTGTTTTTATAGTGTACGGGAAGTTAAGCGTCAAGTAAAAACAGCATAGGGCGCTGCCTACTCTTTTGTTCAAAACCAGTAAATTTCAACCTGTTATCAGGGCCTTTGAGCCCATTTCCTGGAATATCCACACACTATCCACTGATTTAAAAAGCATGTTTTAATTATTTACTAAAATTTTGCCGCAATTTTCAACGGGTTTACTGAAGGTTTCAGTGCATTTGACGCAATTTTACTAATTTTTAAACCAGGGCATTTGTCATTACAAACCCTGGTATCCACCCTGTAGCCACTCGCAGTATGTCTCCTGGATTTCCGGATATGCTGCAAAATAATCCTCGTACGATTTATTTTGAGATTCCATAATCGTTTGGTAAACTTCAAAATTGTCTTCTACTTTTTCTTTTGAGGAGTACCCGAAATACCCCACTGAACCCAGGGCAATAATTCCTGAGATTCCGAAAAGAGTCAGCAAATAATTAGGTATAACCCTGGCGTGTTTTAATTTTCGATCAATTTCCATAAGGATTTCATCCGTTTTTTGCTTTTCCACTTCCTGCTTTTGCAGGAATGTGTTCAGGTTCTTTTCCACAGCTTCCGTGCTTATTGGGATGCTCATCTTGACCAGTTGTCCTGAAAGCTTTTGAAGCTCCAGCACTGCCGTTTTGAAATCCTTCATTTCATCGGCCATCAGTTCCATAATTTCATCTAGTTTTTTCATCACTTAAAGTTTTAATATCCCATACCTATTCCGGTATCTCTTATAATTTTTATTGTTCCTTTTATCAGCCCTTTGGCTATTTTAGTAGATAAATTGCTGCTTAGTTGCACTGTCTTATCCAATACCTGGAAGGTTTTAGGTACTTCTTTTAGCCTGGTAAAACTCCTGTTTTGGGAGATCTGGGGAATTAACCTATTCCCGCTCATCGACCGGTCCACTTCACTTGCTTTAAGATTGAATCCTTTGTATTCCACCCGAAAACCCTGAAGCTGGTTCGCTTTATTGATCGTTGGGATTACATCTACTTTTTGCGCTTTCATTTTACTGATATATTCATCCAGCGATTTTGGTCTGGACTGAAGTACCCTATCATGTATATTTTTGATTTCCTGTCGCAAACCCTTTAACTCATTAAGTCTTTCCTGCTGTACTTCCCGAACCCTGGTAAGGCCTAATTCTTTGGCAACATTATCGGCAGCTATCTGGCTTCTTTTTCCAATGAAGCTGTCGTTATAGGCTTTACCATCGAAACCAATTCTATTAGTATAGATATGAACGTGGGTATGCGCTTTATCACGGTGTACAAAGCCAATAGATTGGTTATTTTGCAGGTTCATCTCTTTTAAAAACTTTTTAGCGAGATCTTCCAGCTCTTTTTTGCTTAAATCCTGTCCGTCCTCAATTGTTGGACTGATGATAAAGCTTAAGGTGTTATTGATGCAGCGTTCATTTTGCGACTGAATAATCCTAAACTCTTCGGCTATCTCTGCAGGGGTATCTCCGGCCACGTGTTCTCTAAGCACAACTTCGGCCTCTTTCTCCTGGTTCCAGCCATAGGATATCGATACCCTGGCGCCGGAAATAGCGTGTCCTTTCCCAATCATTTTTTAAAGTTTTTTAAGTGTGTTCTGATCTCTTTCGCCAGGTTTTCCACAGCATTGGCTAGCTTTGGATCCCGCTTTCTAAACATATTACCGATACGGCTAAAGTTATTCTTGTACTGTACCAGCATTTGGTAAGTTTCCGCTTGTTCCGGGGTGATCCGTTCTACGATATTTTTATCAAAGGCCGCCCCTCGGATATATTCTGAAAGGGAAATTCCTGCCCTGGCCGCTCTTCTTTGGAGCAGCTTCTTCTCGTAGATCGAGCAACGAACCTGGATGTATTCCCTTTTCATTTTTTTCTTTTTAAAACCTTTGCAACCATCGGGCGCAAAGCAAGATTGTCATTACAATGACACATCTTGCTTTGCTGCTCCTTATTGAAATTTCACGGAACAATTATTAATGCTTTTTTTCAAGGAGCTAAATAGGTAATCAGTAGTAATCTTAACTCCTCGCCTTATTAATTTTATCATTAAGACTGCGGAGGTAAGCCAAAAAAGCTTTCAGGGTTGGAAGAATTTGAACTTTAAAATTGCCAGGTTAAATATTCTGATTTTTCTATCTCACGATTTTTTGGCTTACTTCCAAATCCTATTTCCTGGACGAACCTTTTTTCCCTAAGCTGAAGCTTTTGCGAAAGCGTGGGAAATGTGGTGAGGACTTTTTAGAACTAATCATTCCCGCCAACTCCTCCCTTCCCATTTAATGATATTAAACATTTCCGGTAACCGGTCTCCAATATGATTTCCATAGCGGGCAGTAATCGCCGATGGGTTTTCATTGGTAGTCACAAAAGTTTTTAATTTCCTGCGGTGCCGTTCAAAGAGTAAATTTCCAATGATCTCTTCCCGGTTATAGGCCTTATCTTCTTTACCCAGATCATCCAGATACAATTTTCCGTGGTAATAGTTTTCCAGTTTAAAATTGCTGGTTTTATCCCTCTGTGATTCATAATACTGAGTAAGCAAATGAACCGTGGAAATGCGTGGGAACCAAAGCTGGGTACTTTGGGTGTGCTTCAGGATTATTCTTCCGATCTTATGGATAGCTTCAAAAAGTGTCGTTTTCCCAACGCCATAATCTCCATATACCAACAGGCCTTTTTCAAGTGTCGCTTTGTTTTTTATAATCCCAAATTCATTAAAATCGGGCTGCAGTAAAAAATAGCGAAAAATGCTAAAGACAATCTGATGGTTATCATCGGTTATTTGAAATCCAGGATAATACTTACAAAACAACTTCCAGAAAATTTGTTTGCTAATCTGAGCTTTGTTTGGTTTGCCTTCCCGGTTTTGCGAATCAAGCTTTGACGAAATAATTGGAGATTCTGAGCTAGTCATAATTTTGAATTTTATGCTGAACCTGGAGGTCCATAGTTTTCATTTTCACCGGCTTTTTCCCCTGGGCGATTAGTTGTCCAATTCTTTCACGGAGTTTACGAGTGCTTAGTATAATTCCTTTCCAAAATTCGTTGGAACCATTCAACAGTTCATAGGCCAGTTGCAGTTGTTCTTTTGAAACCCCATCTTTCTCCATCATCAGGCGGATCGGCTCGAAGCACTCTTTAAAACTCGCCTTTTCTGTTTTTTTTGTTGGCGCGCCTTTATTTTTTAAGTTTTCTAAAAAAAGTTTTTGAAATTTAAGAGCCCAATCAAAGTAGCCCAGGTAGTTTTCGGGAATTTCAGATCTATTCACTTTTAAAAATTCCTTTTTAAAAAATGTTTTAAGGTTTAAAAGGTTTATTTGTTTATGGTTTAATTGTTTATCTATACTAGCACTGCTCTGGACTTGCTTTGTACACTGCCCAGACAGTGCTTTGTCCAATGCTTTGGGTGGTGCTTTGGTATTTTTTACCAAAGCAATGACATTGGCAGTGTACTGGTTCTTGCTTTTCTGAACCCATTTTATAAATTTCCATGCTACAAGATCTTCAAGGGCCCGGATATAAGTTCTATAATTCCGGATGCCCAGGGCTTCCATGGCCAGATCGGTTGGAAATCCAAATGTTTCTTTCCATCCCAATCTATTGCAACGTTCAATGGCAAAAAAGTAAATAGCGGTATGGATCGGTTTAACTTTCGAATGGTTAAAACTAAAATCGAACCATGCCCTTGAAAATTCGTAACCATTCATAGCTTAAGCTTTTTGGTTTCCCAATAGCCATGCATTGAGTTTACTCCTCTCAAAATAGATAAACTTCCCTCTGGGCTTAGAATGGGGAATTAGTTCCTTAGAGGTGAGCTTGTACATATAGCTTCTGGAAATCCCGGAATACAGGCAGGCTTCATCAAAGGTTAATACCTCCCTGGTTGCACCGAGCATTTGTTCAATGCGCAGCAATCGATCTTCTAATTCTAAATTATTCATAGGTTCTATTATTTTACAAAAACAACACTGCAGTTGTCTTCTGGTTATAGAAACAAATGACTAATTAAAATCCTTGTAAATCAATATGGTAACAGGTAATCAAGTGGTAATTACCTATAAGGTGGCTTTAAAAATACTGGAGATTTCTTTAAGATAGGTGGCTTTATTATTTCGCCAGTCGGAAATATTTTTGCTGGATAAGTGTTGTTCGGTTCCTGCGGTGTTTTTAAGAATGAAATAATGCTCAACCAACAGAATCATTTGATGATTATCCAGGTTTTCAAAACCGATTATCAGATGGCTTAAAAATTCTAATAATGTTTGTCGGTTTACCTGTTTTGGTCTTTTTGGAGATAGATCTTTCCATTCCAATCGGCTCCTGGCTGGCACGGGTTCCATTGAAATTAAAGATTGGAAGCTTTGGTAATCGCCGGTAAGATATTTCCCGGAGAACGCTTTAAAGACAGCATTCGCCTGACCCTGGGATAATGGAATTGGCTTCAGGTTAAACTGCTTAATTTTTTCAATTTCAGGATCAATTGCGGTATACACTTCCAGAGTGTCGGACCTTTTTCTAATTCTCTTTCTGGTGAGAATAAAATAAATTCCGGAAATACAGAACAAAGCGGAAAGCAAGTAAATAACAGTAAAACTGACCTTAAACCACAGAGAGTAAGAGGCGATCCAGATATAAAAAAGAAGTCCGGTCAATAAGATAAGACAGCACGTAAAGAAGATTTGGCCAAGTTGCGAATCTGTTTCCCGCAGCATATAGGTAAAAGAATCCAGGAGCTTTGTCCTTAGCCGAAGAGTAAAAACCGCGAAACGCTCCAAAAACATCTTATCTTTCTTGTGATTAGCTAACTAAAGATAGCGAAAAGAAAATATAAGTTTCTGTGATAGACTTTGTACTTGAGCTTATGAGGGATTGGAATTTGATCCTACTTAATTTTGATCAATTAACTGAGTCACTACTTGAAAATTTTAAAATTTCATGCAAAGCCTCATCTGAACTTTTATGAATGAAATTCCTTTGGTATCCAATTGTAGTTTGAAGACTACTATGTCTATATAGCTTTTGTAACATTTGAGGAGAAACTTTATCTCCGGCAATATTGCCAAAGGAATGTCTCGCAATGTGATTGGTTATTTTCTTATTAATTCCTGCAAGGTTAGCAATATCCTTTAGGTTTGAATTATGTGTTTTTATAGCTCCCTTTATTAAACTATATTTTTTTTTGGTTTCTACATCTCCAACTTTTTTCAATTCAGGAAAAATAAAATCTGAATGCGACTTTTTATCTTTCCGGTAAAAGTCGAGAATTTCAATTGCTTTTCCTGGTAGTTTTAATGAATCAAGTTTGGAATTTTTCTTCATCCTATAAAATAATCGATCCTCTATGATATCGTTCCATTTAAGATGAAGAAGATCGGTGATTCTAATTCCCGCTAAATAGAAAGAAAATAAAAAAATGTTTCTTGAATGCCATAGCGAAGAATACTTCTTCAAACTTACTTGTTCAATTTTTAGAATTTCCTGCTCGGTTAAACCAATCTTTAATGAATCCGGATATTTAATAATTATTTTATCCCTTCCGAAAGGATAAAAATTTCGGTCAATTACCCCTTTTCTGATCGCACGGTTATATAATAACCTTATAAACACGTAGGAGTTCATAACAGTCCTTTCTGAATTATTTTTTTCATTTATAAGGTAAACTTTAAAACGTTTTAGGAAGTTCTCATCAATTTCCTGAAAGAGGATGTCACGTCCTTTAGTGAAGTCTTTGATGATTTTCGCTTTAGATCGGTCTGAGATAGCTCGATTAAATTTTTTTGATCTTTCCAATTCAGCAACATGTTCCTCAGCAAAATCAAAGAAAGAAATAGTTTTCCTGGATTGCTTTATTTTATCCATGATTTGTCTTGCTGATAATTGCCTCTTATTTCGTTCTGCCTCATAAATTATATCATCTATCTGATCATACTTTTTACGGATTAGACGATTTAAATGTTGATATTTAGGATGGGATTTTTTTACTTTCTCAGCTTGCTCATCCCAATCTTCTGGATCGAGATTATAACCTAAATGATAATAGCTGCGTTTTCGAAATGAAGTTACTCTTATGGCAAGCCGGTAAATTTTTTCATTTTCATCGATCTTTTTCGGGTGTAAAATTACTTTAATATGAGCCATAATTTTTAATTTAAGAGTACTAAGATAATTATTCTGGGTAACACATGGGTAACACATTTACTGAATTTAGATGATATTATATGTAATTGAAAAAAATGCAAATACACTGATTATCAATTAATTAATGCTATTTGTTTTTATTTGATATTCCCTCTAAATGAACTTAGGATCTAGTGCCGCGAGGTGTGAAGGTTCGAGTCCTTTCGCCCGCACAGCGAAAAAGCTCTTCAGCAATGAAGGGCTTTTTTAATTTGGAAAAGTTTTTAGAAAGGTTCAGAAATTCTAAAAAATATTCACCTCGGCCTCCAGTTCAATGCCGTATCTGGATTTGATCTTTTCCTGAACATATTGAGCCAGCTCACTAAGCTCACTCCCGCTGGCATTTCCGTAGTTGACTAAAACCAGCGCCTGATTTTTATGCACCCCGGCATCGCCCTGGCGATAGCCCTTTAGCCCGGCCTTGTCGATTAACCATCCGGCTGGTACTTTTACTTCTCCCGGGGCTACAGGGTAGGAGGGAATCTCAGGAAATTTCTCCTGTAAGTCTTTGTATTTCTCTTCGGAAATCACCGGATTTTTAAAAAAACTTCCGCTATTTCCCAAAACCCGTGGGTCGGGAAGTTTTTGCTGCCGAATGCTAATTACCGCATCAGATACATCCTTAATCCCGGGTTCTTTGACGCCTTTGGTTTCCAAAGCGGCCTGTATGGCGCCATAACCCGTTTGTATCTTATGATTTCCCTTGCTAAGCCTGAAGTTTACGCTGGTAATGATATACCGGCCCTTCAGCTTGTTTTTAAACACCGAATTTCTATAACCAAATTCACAGTCTTCGGCAGAAAAAGTTTGTGATTCCAGGCTTTGGATATTTATAGCTTCGCAGCTCTCAAAAACATCTTTGAGTTCTACGCCATAAGCCCCGATATTTTGAATAGGCGCAGTCCCTACATTCCCGGGGATCAAAGAAAGGTTCTCTAAACCACCAAAATCGTTTTCTATGGCCCAGAGTACAAATTGATGCCAGTTCTCGCCGGCCATCGCTTTTACGATTACTTCATCTTCTGAAGAAGAGATGATTTGTTTGCCTGTAAGGCCTAAATGTAAGACGGTTCTCGTTACATCCCCGGTGAGCAGCATATTGCTTCCGCCACCAAGTACGAAAAGCTCTTCAGCATAAGAATTTCGCACAACCTCTCTTAATTCTTCTTCTGTAGAAACCGAGACGAATTTATGAGCCTTTACATCTATCCCGAAGGTGTTGTAAGGTTTTAAAGAAATGTTGTGCGAAATCTGCATCTACTTGTTGTAAACTTTTAAAGCTTCTTCCAATATTTTAATTGCCCGCTCCAGGTTTTCTTTTTTAAGAACATAGGCAATCCTTACCTGGTTGAGGCCGGTGTTTGGTGTGGAATAGAAACCTGCAGCAGGAGCTACCATCACAGTTTCGTTATCGAGCTCAAAACTTTCCAGAAGCCATTGTGCGAATTCATCGGCATTGTCGATTGGAAGTTCGGCGATGCAGTAAAAGGCTCCTTTTGGTTTGGCAACCTTTACGCCTTCGATGCGCTCCAGGCCTTCAATTAGAATATTTCTACGGGTGGTATATTCTTCAATTACTTCGTCAAAATATTCCTGCGGAGTTTCAAGTGCTGCTTCACTGGCGATCTGCGCGAAAGTTGGTGGGCTTAACCTGGCCTGAGCAAATTTCATAGCCGTGGTCATCACCTCCTTATTCTTGCTAACCAAACACCCAATTCGGGCCCCGCACATGCTGTAACGTTTAGAAACCGAGTCTACCATAATTGCATTTTCGGCCAGCTCGGGAATGCTCATAATCGAATGATGCTTTACCCCGTCGTAAGCGAACTCGCGGTAAACTTCATCGGCTACGATAAACAGATCGTGTTTTAGTGCCAGTTTCGCCAATTGCTCTATTTCTTCGCGGGTGTATAGGTACCCGGTTGGATTTCCGGGATTACAAAGTAGAATAGCCTTCGTTTTTGAGGTGATTAATGCTTCAAATTCTGAAATGGGTGGCAGGGCAAAATTGTTTTCTATGCTGCCTTTAATTGGAACAATACTCACTCCTGAAGCCGTCGCGAATCCGTTATAATTAGCATAAAAAGGCTCAGGAATTATAACCTCGTCACCGGGATCGGTGATGCTACCCATCGCAAATAAAAGCGCTTCAGAGCCACCGGTGGTGATGATAATATCTTCGGCGTCTACCGGGATATCGTGTTTTTTGTAGTAGGCAGCCAGCTTGTTTCGGTAAGATTCGAATCCGGCCGAGTGGCTGTACGACAAAACATCAATGTCATTATTTTTTACCGCATCTAAGGCCGCTTTGGGCGTTTGGATATCGGGTTGGCCAATATTTAACTGGTAAATTTTACGACCTTTTTTGGTGGCTGCTTCAGCATAAGGAACCAGCTTGCGTATAGGAGATTCGGGCATATTGCGCCCTTTTTGTGAAATACTTGGCATAGAAATTAATTTTTAAAGCACTGCAAAAATGCGAAATAATTAAAAGATACCACAGCCTAATGCACGCATTTATTCCTTAAAATTTAGTACTTTGAAGCAATATGATTTATAGAATTCTCCAGCTCTTATTACTGCTTGGACTTCAAGCTGTTACCGTAGATGTCTATAGCCAACAAAATTATCAGTTCAGCGGTGAAAATTCATATTCTGAAGTTGACATAGATCTGGTCCATAATTTAATTATAGTTCCAATAGAAGTTAATGGAACTCTTCTTTCTTTTATGTTAGACTCTGGAGTGGGTTCTACGATCATTTTTAGTTTAAAGGAAGAAAATTCACTCGATTTTCCTGAAGTTTCAACGGTATATGTAAAAGGCCCGGGTACCGATGAAGCTATAAAGGCCTTAAAATCTACTGGGAATCAATTGGTGATTGGGGATTTTACGCTAAACGATAGGGATTTGTATATTGTTAGCGGTCGAAAATTTTCATTTGCAAACCGGCTTGGGGTGGCGGTAAACGGATTGATTGGTTATGATGTTTTTCGGGATTTGGTGGTCGAAACCAATTATATTCGAAAACGTATTAAAATTTATTCTTCAGAAGAATACTCTTATTCAAAATGTAGAAGATGTGAAGATTTTCCGCTCAAAATTCATGAAGGAAAAGCTTATCTACAGGCCATTGCCAATTTCGGTGAAAATGGGCTAAAAACTCAAAATTTATTGCTGGATAGTGGTCTGGGCGACCCGCTGTGGATTTTTAACGATGCTGAAACCAATTTGATTCCAGAAAAATCTTTCGAAGATTTTTTGGGCTACGGAATTACAGGAAGTGTATATGGGCAGCGCAGCCGTATTCCTGCCCTGAAGTTGGGGGAATTTGAATTTAAAGATATTATCCTGAGTTTCCCCGATAGCATTGCAGTGAGTGAAATTGATGGTTTTAAAAGACATGGAAGCCTGGGTGCCCAGGTTTTGGGACGCTTTCATACGGTAATAGATTATCCCGGAAATAATCTTAGGTTAAAACCAAATAAGTATCTCAAGGATGACTTTGAATTTAATATGAGTGGCCTGGTAGTGGAGCATTCGGGTTTTCATATGGTTCGCGAAGCCGCCTTTTCAGACCGGCCTTCGTTTCAATTAGAAACTAATAATCTTGCCCCGCAGGAAACTTCTTATCATTTAAAATACAATTTGGAAAGGCAGTATAGAATAGCTGAAGTACGACCTGATTCCCCCGCTTTCCGGGCCGGATTACAAATAGGAGACCTTGTTAAAAGTATAAATGGTAGGCCGGTGCATAAATACAGCCTGGATGAAATCTCGAAATTATTGAGTTCAAAAGAAGGCAAAAAGATAAAGATAATAGTGAAAAGAATTTATGGGGAATATACCAAAGAATTCAGGTTGGAACGTCTATTATAAAAAAACTCCCGGAGTTACCGGGAGTCTATGCTAAAAATTTAAGCTTTTTTATGAACTGCTGCTTTCTTCCTCCTCCAGCACTCTACCTTTAATTTTAAGTGCTTTGGTAGGAACCTCGGCATTTGAGTATACGGTTACAGTCTTGCGAATTGGGCCGACCCGTTTGGTGTCGTATTTCACCTGGATCTCACCGGTTTCACCGGGAAGAATGGGTTCTTCTGGTTTCTTCGGAATTGTACATCCGCAACTGGAAGTTACATTTTCAATTACCAGGGGTGCATTTCCGGTGTTTTTAAATTTAAAAACACGAACCCCGTCTGAGTTCTTTTTAATTTCGCCAAAGTCGAGAGTTTCGGTCTCGAACTCCATTTTTGCTACATTCTGAGCCTGTGCAGTAGTGGCTCCCATTACCAGGAATATAGCGATTGCAATAAATTTTTTCATAATTCAGATTTTTTTAGAGAAAAGTAAAGATATACCGAAATCGAAAATACTCCAAATTTTAATCATTTCAACTTCTTTTAAATTCCTCTGGTTATAATTACTTTTGCCCATATTCCAAAAATCAGACCAAATTATGGCAATTGCATCCCAGTACGAATCAAAAAAAGTAGAGGAAAAGTGGTATAAATACTGGATGGAAAATAACTATTTTCATTCAGAACCCGACGAGAGAGAGCCTTATACCATAGTAATACCTCCACCAAATGTTACAGGGGTTTTGCATATGGGGCATATGCTTAATAATACGATTCAGGATGTGCTGGTTCGCCGGGCCAGACTCAAGGGTTTTAATGCCTGCTGGGTGCCGGGAACCGATCACGCTTCTATTGCTACTGAAGCAAAAGTTGTGGCCAAACTAAAAGCTGAGGGTATTGATAAAAACAGCCTTAGCAGGGAAGATTTTCTACAACACGCCTGGGAATGGACTCATAAACACGGCGGTATCATCCTCGAACAGCTTAAAAAACTTGGCGCCTCCTGTGATTGGGAACGCACCAAATTTACTATGGATGATGATATGAGCGCTTCGGTTATTAAGGTCTTCGTAGATCTTTATGAAAAAGGCTTAATTTATCGCGGCTATAGAATGGTAAATTGGGATCCCGAAGCCAAAACCACCCTCTCTGATGAGGAGGTAATCTACCAGGAAAAACAGGGGAATCTCTATTATATAAATTATAAAATTGAAGGTAGTGATGATTTCCTTACTATCGCTACAACAAGACCTGAAACTATTTTAGGCGATACCGCCATTTGCATTAACCCTAATGATGAGCGATATGCTCATTTAAAAGGGAAGCGGGCAATAGTACCCGTAGCCAATCGCAGCATTCCAATTATAGAAGATGAATATGTAGATGTAGAATTTGGTACAGGTTGCCTAAAAGTAACTCCCGCTCACGATGAGAACGATAAAATGCTGGGCGATAAACATGGCCTGGAGGTAATCGATATTTTTCATCCTGATGCGACTTTAAATTCAGCCGGATTGCATTACGAGGGCAAAGATCGTTTTGTAGTTCGGGATGAGATTGTAAATGAACTTAAAGAGCTGGGAGTTCTTTCAAAAATCGAAGAGCATATCAATAAAGTAGGCACCAGTGAGCGTACAGGTGCCGTTATTGAACCCAGATTAAGCGACCAGTGGTTTCTTAAGATGAAAGAAATGGCTAAACCTGCCTTAGATGCAGTGCTTAATAAAGAAGTGAATCTGGTGCCCGATAAATTTTTGGGAACTTATCGTCACTGGATGGAAAATGTACGCGACTGGAATATTTCCCGTCAACTCTGGTGGGGACACCAAATCCCGGCCTGGTATTATGGCGAAGGAAAAGAAGATTTTGTAGTAGCTGAAACCGCCGAAACAGCTTTGGAAAAGGCTCGTGAAAAATCAGGAAATTCATCATTACAGGCTTCAGATCTTAAACAGGATGAAGACGCTCTCGATACCTGGTTCTCTTCCTGGCTTTGGCCCATTAGCGTGTTCAACGGAATTCTTGAACCCGATAACAAAGAGGTGGAGTATTACTATCCCACCAACGACCTGGTGACCGCCCCTGAAATTCTTTTCTTCTGGGTAGCCAGAATGATTATGGCGGGTTATGAATACCGGGGAGAAAAACCATTTAATAATGTATACCTTACCGGAATCGTTCGCGATAAGTTAAGACGAAAAATGTCTAAATCGCTGGGGAATTCACCCGATGCGCTAGCACTAATCGATAAATATGGTGCCGATGGGGTGAGAGTTGGGATGCTACTTAGTTCCCCCGCCGGGAATGACTTGATGTTCGATGAAGATCTCTGTAAGCAGGGGAGTGGCTTTGCCAATAAAATTTGGAATGCCTTTAGACTGGTAAAAGGTTGGGAGGTTTCAGAAACCGCTGCGCAACCCGAAACTGCAAAGATCGCCATAGACTGGTACATGGCTCGCTTTAGAAAGACTTTAAAGGAAATCGAAGATCATTATTCCAAATATCGCATTAGCGATGCGCTAATGGCGACCTACAAACTGGTTTGGGATGATTACTGTTCCTGGTTTCTTGAAATGGTGAAACCTCCTTTTGGAGAACCAATCGATGCGAAAACTTATAAGGAAGTTATTAGCATTCTGGAAGATAATCTAAAAATTCTTCATCCTTTTATGCCATTTGTTACTGAAGAAATCTGGCAGGAAACCAGCAACCGTAAACCTGAGGAGGCTTTAATCATAGCCAAATGGCCGGAATTAAAAGAATTTGATGAGAAAATCATTCAGGAATTTTCGGTAGCTTCAGAAGTAATTGCAGGGATTAGAAAGCTTCGGAAGGAAAAGAATATTTCTTTCAAAAACACTATAGACCTAAGGGTGCTTAATAATGATGAAAATTCAGAAGTATTTGATCCTGTTATTATCAAGATGGGGAATATTGCTGAGTTTGAATACGTGAACAAACAGGTTGAAGGAGCTTTATCGTTCAGGGTGAAGGCCAACGATTATTTTGTGCCCGTGAGCGGTGCGATAGATGTGGGAGCCGAAAAGAAAAAGCTTCAGGAAGAATTGAATTATACCGAAGGTTTCCTGAAATCGGTTGATAAAAAACTCTCGAACGAAAGATTTGTAAACAACGCCCCGGAACAGGTGGTTGCTGTTGAAAAAGCTAAAAAGGCCGATGCCGAAGCGAAAATTGAAGCATTAAAAGCCAGCCTGGCAAGTTTGGGATAAAATGAAAAAAAACATATTGGTGAAGTTTATTTTACTTCACCAATATGTTCTTCTACAAGATCGATATATTGTTCTTTAGCCTGATTTCGGGAAAGATTTTTAACCTGTAATAAGGCATTTACCTTGAAGGCACTTCGCAGATCTCCTTCATCGCCGGGAGGGATGAAAAATCCGTTTTTTTCGGTGGCTCGCTTGTAAAGAGCGTAGAATTTCAGCATTACATCGGGGGCAAAACGCAATTCAGTATTGCTCAGCATATCATAAGCCTTTTGAAATCTGGTCTCGTTATTTTCAGACATAAAATTATTTCTCCAGCTGGGCGATTACGCTTAGTCCGCCCTTTACTTTTTGATTCAATTCTACATTTATAGGGGTGCCTACCGGAAGCAAAACATCTACTCTGGATCCAAATTTTATGAATCCGCTGTCGCTTCCCTGAACCACTTCTTCACCTTCCTTTGCATAATTTACAATACGCTTGGCGAGGGCTCCCGCAATTTGACGATACAATACCTCGCCCATCAAATTATTTTTTACCACTACCGTGGTGCGTTCATTTTCCTCACTGGATTTAGGATGCCAGGCCACCAAAAACTTCCCCGGGTGATATTTGCTGTATTTTACCACTCCGCCAACGGGGTGTCGGGTTACGTGAACATTAATAGGGGACATAAAGATAGATACCTGTATGCGTTTATCCTGGAAGTATTCTTTTTCAAAAACCTCTTCAATGGCCACTACTTTACCATCTACCGGCGAAACCACGTGATTATCATTTAATGTGGTGGCTCTTTTCGGATTTCTGAAGAATTGCACGATCAACAAAAAGATGATGATGCTAATTACCAGGATCGAAAATTTAATCCAATAAGTATTAATTAAACTGTAAGAAAGCACATTTATTGCAATAAGCAGTATTGCAGTAATGGCCATGATTTTATAACCTTCTTTATGAAACATCTTAAATAGTATAAATATGCTCTAAAATATATAAATATGCATATACGAAAGGGCTGGAAAAAATAATGCTATCCAGCCTGTCAAATAATCCGCCGTGCCCGGGCATTAGGTTTCCGCTGTCTTTAACTCCTGCCTGTCTTTTAAACTTGGATTGAATAAGGTCTCCAAGTGTCCCAAATACGCTTAAAATGAGTGCCAGTCCCAACCACACGGGAAAGGTGAGAAACTGGGTGTAGGCAAAAATAAAATAACTGGCAATAAGACTAAAAACCAGTCCGCCCAGGAAACCTTCTATGGTTTTATTGGGGGAAATGCGTTCAAAGAGCTTTTTTCTGCCAAAATTCTTCCCTATAATATAAGCAAAAGTATCGTTAGTCCAAATTAGCACAAAAATCCCTACTACCAGTTTTGGTATAAAAATCCCGGCTATGGTGGGAATAAGGGTTAAAAATATAACCGAACTTATGAGGTAGAAAATGATAATAATATACTTTTTCTTCTCAAAAACCGGAATTTTCCTCACCACGATAAGATCTTTCACCAAAAACAAATTCACGAAAATGGTGATGAACAGTAAAAGTATGGTGGCGTCTTCATTAAATTTCAGAAAGCTAAAGAGATAAAAAAGCAAAGCCTGAACAGCATACAGCGCATAGGATTTTAGGTGCAAAAGCTTCTGCATTTCTATAAGGCAAACCAGCCCAAGCAAATAGAATAATGCAATGAAGATATATTCAGAAGAAAGAATGGAAACAACCAATATGGATATATACAATAATCCCGATATGGTTCTAATAATACCTTCCCTCATGTGTTATAAATCTTCAAGAAGCAGCAAATATAGGTTTTTTGTGCTACTTCCATAGCTCATAAAATCCCCTTCTTTCTGTGTTTCGAAGTTTTTGATGGTGGTAATATTGGAAGGAATACGTTGTTTGTTCTTGTTTTTAATTCGGCTTAAACCTTCGCCAATCGTGTCTATAAGTTGACTGGTTGAAGCGATAATTACAAAATTAGCCGGTAATTCGTGAAGTTTTCGTTCTTTGATCTGATTGGAGGATACGAGGATAGAGCCATCGTTAGCCACCAGATATTCGCAGGTGGAAAGGTAAAAAGAGGCCTGCTCACTTTTATTGAACTCCAGATTAAAACCTTTGAATTTTTCTTTCAGATTTGGGTCAAAACAACAGCACTGGGTTTCGTACCAGTCGTTCTCCATCAAAATATTATCGAAGGCATCCAGAAGTTCCTGAGTATTTTCACAGTACAAAAATTTACCTCCGTTATTTTTGAAGTTAAGCATAAAGCGCTCGTCGGTAGGTAATTTAACCTCGGGCATATATTTGCCGCGCTCCTTGGCCTCGGGGGTATCCCGGGCCTGGTCTGATTTAGATTTATTTGGTTTAAGAAATTTTCTAAATAGACTCATAGAGATTGGGGTAAGTTTCTGGCTATCATTAAAACCAAAGGTAAAAAATCTTAATTTAACATTAACTTAAATTAAAATTTTTTACCTCGATCTTACTAACTATTTATTAACCGAATCGTTTTCTTCTACAGGCTTCGGTGAATCGCCGTTGGTGCTATCGTCTTTGGCTTCAGCAGTAGTTTCATTTTGCTCTTCAGAAGCTTTTTTTGCAGCTTTTTCTTCTTCTCTGGCTTTATCTCGCTCCTCGTCCAAACGATCTTTTTCAAAAGGTCGTTTTCCGAAGATACGTTCCAGATCATCTTTAAAGATTACTTCCTTATCCAGTAGAATTTCGGCAAGCTGGGTAAGTTTATCCTTGTGTTTGGTAAGAAGTTCAATAGCTCTTTGATACTGGGTTTCTACCAGGCTGGAAATTTCTTTATCTATTAATTCGGAAGTTTTTTCACTATAAGGTTTGGTGAAGTTATACTCACTTTGCCCTGAAGAATCATAGTAGGTAAGGTTCCCTACCGCATCGTTAAGCCCGTAAATGGTTACCATAGCCCTGGCCTGTTTGGTCACCTTTTCAAGATCGCTAAGGGCTCCAGTAGAGATTTTATTAAAAATCACCTTTTCTGCGGCACGACCTCCAAGGGCTGCACACATTTCGTCCAGCATTTGTTCTGGTCTTACAATAAGGCGCTCTTCAGGTAAATACCAGGCTGCACCCAGAGATTGCCCACGAGGTACGATTGTCACCTTAACCAGGGGAGCTGCGTGTTCAAGCATCCAGCTCACAGTAGCGTGACCCGCTTCGTGGAATGCGATCGCCTTTTTCTCTTCGGGGGTAATGATTTTATTTTTCTTTTCAAGTCCACCTACAATACGGTCTACCGCGTCGAGGAAATCCTGTTTGCCAACGGCTTTATTGCCTTTACGCGCTGCGATTAAGGCAGCTTCATTACAAACATTCGCAATATCGGCACCGCTGAAGCCCGGGGTTTGTTTGGCCAGGAATTCGGTGTCGAGTTCATCGGCCACTTTTTTAAGCGGCTTCAGGTGTACTTCAAAAATTTCTTTTCTTTCGTTAAGATCGGGAAGATCTACATAAATCTGGCGGTCAAAACGCCCGGCCCGCATTAGGGCCTTATCCAGCACATCGGCGCGGTTGGTGGCTGCAATTACAATTACATTGGTGTTGGTTCCAAACCCATCCATTTCGGTAAGCAACTGGTTTAGGGTATTTTCCCGCTCGTCGTTAGAGCCTGAAAAATTGCTCTTTCCACGGGCGCGCCCTATCGCATCGATCTCATCGATGAATATGATCGAAGGCGATTTTTCCTTGGCTTGCTTAAAGAGGTCGCGTACTCTGGAAGCACCAACCCCCACAAACATTTCAACAAAATCTGAGCCCGATAGCGAGAAGAATGGAACTTTGGCTTCTCCGGCTACAGCTTTTGCTAATAAGGTTTTACCGGTTCCCGGAGGTCCAACCAGTAAGGCTCCCTTCGGAATTTTCCCTCCAAGAGAGGTGTATTTTTCGGGTTGTTTCAGGAAATCCACGATCTCCTGTACTTCCTCCTTGGCGCCTTCAAGGCCGGCCACGTCTTTAAAGGAAACCTTTACATCGGTATTTTGATCGAAAAGCTTGGCTTTGGATTTTCCAATATTGAAGATCTGGCCTCCGGCGCCACCGCCGGCACCGCTGCTCATTCGTCGCATAATGAAAATCCAGATTCCAATAATCAACACAAACGGAAGCAGAGTGATAAAGATTTCACCCCATACATTGCTCTGGGTATCGTAAGTTACTACGGTATCCAGATTATTTTCACGTTTAATTTCGCTTATGCTGTTTTCGAAATTCTGAAGATCTCCGAATTCAAAGGTGTAGGCAGGTGACTCGCCGGTAGCGAAAATCTCCTGCTCCTGGGTTTTTTTATGGATGTCCTTATTCTTGGCTTCTTCGGTTAGAAAAACCTGAGCCTGTTTTCGGTTTACGATAAGAACTTTTTCTACATCGCCGTTTCTTAGATAAGACTCAAATTCAGCCTGATTGGTCTTGGTGGGTTCATTAAATCCGCCACCAGAAAAGAAATTGATCGCCAGGAAAAAGATAATAATCGCCCCGTAAATCCAGTATGCACTGAATTTTGGTTTGCGCGGGTCTGGCTTTGTATTGGTATTTTTGGGTTGTTGTTTTGCCATTAGCTGGTAAATCTAAATTAAATGTCTAGTAATTGGTCTGGATAGAAGTGATTTTTGCATCACCCCAAAGACCTTCGATATCGTAAAACTCCCTGATGTGTTTTTGAAACACGTGCACTACCACGTTCACATAATCCATAAGCACCCACTCGGCATTTTCGCTGCCTTCTACGTGCCAGGGTTTGTCTTTTAAAGCTTTACTAACTGATTTTTGTACGGAATTCACTATGGCGTTTACCTGTGTATTGGAAGTACCATTGCAGATCACAAAATAGTCACAAACGGTATTTTCTATTTGCCTAAGGTCTAGAATATCAATATCATTTCCTTTTACCTCCTCAATCCCTTTGATAATTTCTGCAATAAGCTGATCGCTGTTCGTTTCCTTTTTTGCCATTAAAAATTTTTATTTTCGCAAAGTTATTATTTTTTAGCCTTTTTTACTGTGCGTTAACATAAGAATTAACGCCTATTCACTCCTTAAAAGCTATATGCGTATAATCAAAGTTAATGCCATCCCCTCTACCAACGATTTTGCCCGGGAACTTTACCGGCAAAATGGGCCTGAAGCCCCACTATGCGTAGTAGCTTACGACCAAACCCGGGGGAAAGGCCAGCGGGGAGCGGGTTGGCAGTCTAATCCTGGCGAAAACCTCACCTTTAGCCTGTTATTTTCAGATCTAAACCTTAATAACGGAGAGCAGTTTCTGCTTAGTGCTGCAGTTTCCATAGCTATTCAGGAGTTTTTACTGAAAAACCAAATTCCCGCGGTTTCGGTAAAATGGCCCAACGACATAATGTCAGGCAATAAAAAGCTTGCAGGGATTCTTATCGAAAACATTTTAAAACAGGATAAACTGGCCGCTTCGGTGATCGGGATAGGTTTGAATGTGAATCAAACCGAATTCTCCGGCCTTCCCAAAGCCGGCTCGCTAAAAAAAATTACCGGAATTCATTTCGATACCCGGCATTTGCTTCAGCAAATTTTGGAATACCTGGAAGCTGAAATCAATCTTCTAAAAAACGATTCAGAAAAGAATAAAATCCTCTCCCGGTATAGTTCCAGAATGTTTAAAAAAGATATGGTTTCTACCTTTAAATTGCCAAACGGCACCTATCTCTCAGGAATTATAAGAGGCGTTTCTAATCAGGGACTTCTAAAAGTAGAAACCGATTCCGAAATCATCAAATTCTTCGACCTAAAAGAGGTAGAATTACAGTACTAAAGCTTCGAAGCATTATTGGCCAGGCTCTCGATGAATTTTTTCAAGGGGCCTTTTACCATCATACTCATCATCGCATTGAATTTTCCTTCAAATTCGAGCTGCACTTCACTTTGATTTTCGCCTGCGGCCTGATTATGAATATCCAGGCTAAAATTAAATTTTTCTGAAGTAGATCCCAGTCTTACCAATTCGGGCTCGCGGGTTTCCTGAATTTGCAATTCTATCTCAGGCATTCCTTTAAGCGCGAAAGCAAAGGTTTTTGAATCTATAACTTCAAATTTCTCTTTGCTTGAAGGCATTAATTGTTCATAATTCTCAACATTGGTAAGAAATTCGAACATTTCCTGTTGGCTCTTACTCGTGGTTACTTTTTGACTTTCTAAGTGCATATTATTTTTTCCAGTTTTCGGGATCCTGCCGCCAGGTCTTCAGAGTTTCGGCTTCAGCGGCATTGATATAATTTGTTTTTTGGGCGGTTTCCAGCAAAAATTCGTAGTTGCTCAATGTGTGTAAGTCTACCCCGGCTTGTTTAAAGTTTTCTTCAGCAGTATCGAATCCGTAGGTGAAAATGGCCAGCATTCCTTTTACATTGGCACCCGCTTCCTTAAGGGCTTTCACCGCATTAAGACTGCTTTTTCCGGTGCTTATAAGATCTTCTATCACCACAACATTCTGGCCCGATTCGAGCTTGCCTTCAATTTGATTTTTTCTTCCGTGACCCTTGGGTTCCGGGCGAACATAGGCAAAAGGGAGACTTAGATATTCGGCTACGAGCATTCCAATACCAATGGCGCCTGTGGCCACTGCTGCGATCACATCGGGTTTGCCGTAAAGCTCTTCTACCTGCCGGGCAAATTGTTCCCGAATGTAGTTTCTAATAGGAGGATATGAAAGCACCACCCGGTTATCGCAATAAATAGGAGATTTCCATCCACTGGCCCAGGTAAAGGGTTGTTGTGGTTCCAGTTTTATTGCTTTAATTTGCAGGAGGAGTTCAGCGGTGGTTTTTGCTGTTTCTTTATTTAAAATCATACTGCAAATGTATAAAGTTTTTGTTAATGATATTCCTATAATCCTTTCCTCAAAAGAGGATTTTGGCGAGAAATACGAAAATTATTCGATCAAAACCGTAGACTTCAAAAAGCTGGTTAAAAGAGTCGCCAAGGGAAAGCTAAGATACGTACATCTTTATCATCGCAAAGAAAAAAAGTTACTAAAGCATTTGCTTAAAAAACTGCCTGTAGTAATTGCTGCCGGTGGCCTGGTTTATAATGACAATGGCGAGATCCTGTTTATTTATCGCAATAAACGCTGGGATCTGCCTAAAGGTAAAACCGAAAAAAATGAAAGCCTGGAAGATTCGGCTATTCGTGAGGTTGAAGAGGAAACCGGAGTAAAAGACCTCAAAATCACCGGATTTCTCCAAAAAACCTATCACATCTTCAAACGAAAAGGGAAATATAAGCTCAAGGTGACTTATTGGTACCAGATGCACTCGTCATATACTGGGGAACTAATTCCTGAACAGAGTGAAGGCATCGAAAAAGTGAAATGGAAAAACGCCGAAAAGAGCCGAAAAGCCCTTCAGAAATCCTATGCTAACATACGTCTCTTGTTTCCTGCTGAATTTTTAGCGGGGAATGCGAAAAACCGGGTAGCTTAGATGTGCGGGTTCGTAATGCTTACTCCTTTTATGCAGCCATTGTAACTGTGCATAAGGATTGGAAGCAAATTCTGAATCGCTGCGCTTTTTCTGCTCAAATTCATCCCTTAGAGCTTCATCTTCTTCCAGCATTTTAGCGGCGGTATCCTCAAATACATAGCCCGAAAAACCTTCTTTTTGCTGAAGCACGGTATCAAAGAAATTCCAGTTGAAGAATGAATCGGGGGCGATAGGCTCCAGGGTTTCTACCAGGTACCTGGCTCCATCCTGAAAGGTACGCACATAATAATCTCCTTTTCTGAATTTCACGCTATCTTTTTTCATCGAAACCTTTGTGTTTCGGTGCATATAATGTCCCTCGTAGGGAGCTTCTACCGTTTCATAATCTTCAATCCGGTATCGTTCCACCTCGATAATTGTATCCTGTGAAAAGCGTTCGTAGGTGATTTTATTCTGCTCCAGCAGTTCGATCACATTCCACCAGCCCTGGGGGATTACATAAGCCCTTGGAATCTCCACGCGATCTTCAGCAATAAAATTATTGAAATAATCGATTTCCCGGGTGAAGGGCAAATTTCTATCGTAAGCTAAGCGGTTGCCGCCAGTCACCTCACTTGTTTTAACCGAAGCTTCAAAACCTTTAAATTCCCGCCGGCTGGGATTCTCCATATCAGGTCTAAAATTTAAAGGGTACCAGCGTTCGGTTAGATATTTTCTCCTGGCGCGATCGCGAAGATCTTTGATTCTTGGCGTTTCAGCATCGGTGATGTAGGCCATTGAACGCAACAGCTCGTATGTGCCTAAAACTCGTTTGGCATAATCTTTCAGCATATGGGTTTCAACCATCATTCCGAGGCTGTTCCATAAAGTGGTGTACCCGGTAGAATAGCGGGGGTGATCCAGAAATTGTGAAAATCCTTTTTCCGGCACATCCCCAAATACATTTACATACGGCGTGATATCCCAGGATTTTTGCTTTAAGGAATCTTCCAGGGCCGGCATCATTCGATCATTTAAATATTCACCTAACTCCCCGCCTAATTTGTTGTGTTGCGTAAAAAGATGGGTGAGGGTGTATTGGTAATCGGCTCCGTTGCTCACGTGATTATCTATAAAAACATCGGGTTGCAGGTAGTGGTAGATCTCATAGAAAGCGCGTGTATTTCGGGTATCGGCTTTTATAAAATCACGATTCAGGTCGTAATTGCGGGCGTTTCCTCTAAATCCATATTCAGCAGGGCCGTTTTGATTGGTTCGGGTAGCCGAGTTGCGATTTAGCGCGCCCCCAATATTGTAAACCGGAATCGTTGCCAGAATCGTGTTTTTTGGTGCAGCTATAGAATCGCCAGCCATATCCCGAAAAAGCATCATCGTAGCGTCTATGCCATCGCTCTCACCGGGATGAATGCCATTATTTATCAATAAAATACTATGATTACTGCGAAGCTTGTCCAGATCTTTTTCCTTTCCATTATTGAAGATTACCAAATGCAAAGGTTCGCCGCTATCGGTCTTTCCAAATTCCTGAATGCTAATACTGGAATGTACTTCAGAGAGCTGCCTGTAAAAATCCATTACTTCCTGGTAAGTAGCGGTTTCCCTGCCTTGTGATTTCTCAAAGCGGGTTTCCAAATCATATTCTTTCACCAACCTGTAGCGCTCGAAATCGCAGGAAAATAAACAGAATGCCGCCAGTACAATGGCCAGAAGTTTTTTCATAAAAAAACGATAAAATTCAGGTATAAACTTACTGAAAAGACCAAAAGTCACCAAATACTATGGGCATTTAGCTTAGTTTTCTAACCTGTTAAAGTAAACCCAAAGCCAGACCGCATCTTTTGGCGCAGGGATTTTAGGCTTATTTTTAAACAAAAACATTGCATTATGAAAAAGATTACCTGCCTGTTTACCACAGCAGTGCTGCTCTCGGGCAGTCTGTTTGCCCAGGTGAACGAAAACCTAAGCGAAGAAAGAAAAAAAGAACTGGCCGCCCGGCAGCCCGATGTGGTCGAAACCAGTGTGGGCCCCTTAAGATTGGTGCCGCCTTTTTCTTCAGAATCTGTTCGCAAAGAAAGCAAAGTGATTGGATGGCCTGCCGATAAAACCCCGCAGGCTCCTGCCGGTTTTAAGGTAGAGCGTTTTGCCGATGGTTTCGATCATCCCCGCTGGACTTATGTCGCGCCCAACGAAGATATTTTCGTGGTAGAATCGAATACCAAAAACAGCGCGAACCGTATCACGATCTTAAGAGATGAAAACGGCGATGGAAGGCCAGACCTAAGAGAGGTTTTTCTGGATAATCTCAATCAACCTTTCGGGATGCTGGTTTTAAATGGCTATTTCTATGTTGCCAATACCAATGCCCTGGTTCGTTATCCCTATCAGGAGGATGCAACCAGCCTGGAAGGAGAAGGGGAGAAGATCCTTGATTTACCCGCCGGGGGTTACAATAATCACTGGACACGAAATTTAATTGCCAGCGAAGATGGCAGCAAAATCTATATTTCTGTAGGTTCGGCCAGTAATGTGGGGGAATACGGAATGGAGAAAGAAGTACGTCGCGCCGCCATCCTTGAAATTAACCCCGACGGTTCGGGAGAAAAAATCTATGCTGCCGGCTTAAGAAATCCGGTGGGGATGGATTGGAACCCAATTACCGGCGAACTTTGGACTGCCGTAAACGAAAGAGATAAAATTGGCAATAACCTGGTGCCCGATTATATCACCAGAGTTAAAGAAGATGGCTGGTATGGATGGCCATATTCTTATTTTGGCCAAATTAAAGATCCGCGGTGGGAAGAGGACCCTCATCCTGAATTGGTCGCGGAAAGCCTGATGCCCGATGTGGCTACAGGGCCCCATACCGCTTCGTTGGGATTTTGGTTTTACACCCAAAATCAGTTTCCGGAAAAATATAAAAACGGAGCATTTATAGGTCAACACGGCTCCTGGAACAGGGCTTCATTTTCGGGCTATAAAGTGGTTTTTGTACCTTTCGACGAAAATGGTGAACCTGCAGGACAACCCGAAGATTTTCTTGGCGGATTTATCGCCGATGAAACCAAAAGCGAAGTTTACGGCCGGCCGGTAGGAGTAACTACCCATCCCGACGGTTCCCTGTTGGTAAACGATGACGACGGAAATATCATCTGGAAAGTTAGTGCCGAATAAAAATTACTGAATTGAAAAAACTACTACTGCTCCTGCTGCTTCTTGGCACTGCAGGAAATGCCCAAAATTTAAAAGGTACCATCTATAATGCTGAAACTTCTGAAAGCCTGGCTGGAGTAACTATCCTGAATCAGGCTTCAGAAATTCTCGGCGTTTCTAATGAACAGGGAAATTTCAGTATCAACATAGAAGAATTTCCGGTGCTGCTGGAATTTAATAGCCTGGGCTTTGTGAGCCGAAGCATCAGCTTTAACCAACCAGACTTGAGGCTGCAAATAAGCTTGCAGCCCCTGGCCGAAAATTTATCTGAAGTTATTGTGCGCAGCACCGCAATTCCTACAAGAATACGGGAGATGGCCGGTTCGGTAAGTCTTCTTCCGCAGGAAGAATTAATGCGGAATGATAATGTAAACCTCACCGAGAGTTTTAACCGCGTGCCCGGGATGTTTACCAATGTGGGGGCGCTAAATACCAATAAAATCAATATTCGGGGCATTGGGACCCGGGCACAGTACAGCACTAATCGAATTCAGTCGTATTTCGACGGAATTCCGCTTACTACCGCCGAGGGTGAACTAACACTTGATGATTTTGACGCTGAAACTTTAGACCGAATCGAGGTAATCAAAGGTCCAACTTCCAGTATTTATGGTGCCGGCCTGGCAGGTTCTATCAATCTGTATTCAAAAATGCCGCAGGAAAGTCAAATTTCGGTGCGCTCTCAAATGGGAAGTTTTAATACCCGAAAACAGGTAATTGGTGCCAGCCTGGCTTCTGAAAATTCTGGGATAAATATTGCATTTACCGATTTGCAAAGCGATGGCTTTCGGGAGAATGGGGAATACTCCCGGCAATCGGGGTTGGTAAATGCCCGATTGCTTACTTCGGAAAATAACAGCCTTTCATTTCTGGCAAATTTAACCAGGCTTAAAGCCTACATTCCAAGTTCAATCAACGAAAGCGACTTCAGAAATAATCCTGAAACTGCCGATGCCAACTGGGCACAGTCCCGTGGATTTGAGTCTTATGACAGGGGTTTGATTGGGGTTACCTACCAGCACCGTTTTTCTGAAAATTTAAGCAATTCTACCAGTGTATTTATGAATTTCAGGGATGCTTACGAACCCAGGCCTTTCGATATTTTAAAAGAAGAGCGGGTTTCGGCCGGGGCCAGGACGCGATTTAATCTGTCTTCAGAATTGTTTTCTAAAAAAACCGATTTTGCCTTTGGTGCCGAATATTTCAACGAATGGTATGAAACCGGCACCTTCGAAAATATTTTTCGGCAATTCGAAACTCCAGGGAGTGTGCGCGGGGCGAGATTAAGCAATAATGAGCAGCTAAGAAATTATCTCAATGTTTTTGCTCAAATGAATTTGCAACTTACCGATAGATGGAGGTGGGAGGCAGGTTTTAGTATAAATTCCACCGGTTACAGCCTGGAAGATTTATTTTATGATGAGGAGACCGATATTTCAGGAGACTATCGTTTCGGAACAATTTTTTCGCCCCGGCTTGGCAGCAGCTACGAGCTGGCTGCAGGCAAAAATATTTATGCCTCGGTAAGCCACGGCTTCAGTATTCCCACGGTAGCCGAAACCCTAACCCCCGATGGCAGCATTAATACCGATCTCAAAGCTGAACGCGGGGTGAACTATGAAATCGGATTTAAAGCTAATTGGTTGAACAATCAGCTCTATACCGAAATTTCTGCTTTTTCCATACATATTTCAGATCTGTTGGTGGCCCAGCGAGTAGCCGAAGATCAATATGTGGGGCTCAACGCAGGGGAAACCCGGCATAACGGAATCGAGTTGCTAAGCAGCTATACTTTTAGCCCGGTTAACGGACTGTCACTGAATCCTTATTTCAATGCTGCTTTTAATTTTTTCAGGTTTGAAGATTTTATCAATAATGACCAGGATTTTTCCGGAAATGAGATCCCGGGGGCACCGGCTTCTACGCTAAATTTCGGTTTGGATGTGAGAACTGATGCCGGATTTCAGTTTTTAAGCCTGTATCAGGTTGTAGGAGAAATTCCGCTGAATGATGCCAATTCGCTTTATACCGATTCGTACCAGCTTTTAAACTTTAAAGCGGCCTATAATTTCAATCTGTTTCGTGATTTGGAAATGAATGTGTATGCCGGGGTCAATAATGCGCTTGATGAGCATTATGCGGCCAGTGTACTTACCAATGCCGTTGGGTTTGGTGGGGCGGCGCCCCGCTATTTTTACCCCGGAATGCCCAGGAATTATTATGCGGGAATCAATCTCAATTATATTTTCTAGGCCTATTTTTGAAGCACGGCCGGGGGTACCATAAAACTGTAATCTCCGCCGTGTTTTATAACATCACGTACCACGGTAGAAGAAATATGACTCTTGCCCGAAGAGGTGATAAAAAACAGACTGTCGATTCCCGCCATTTTAAAATTGGTCTGGCCTATACTTTTTTCAAATTCCAGGTCTACCGCATTGCGCAGACCGCGCAAAATAAAAGCTGCTCCCTGCTCTTTACAGAAATCTACGGTAAGTCCGCTGTAGGTCATCACTTTTATTTTAGGCTCATTTTTATAGGTCTCCTCGAGAAAATTCAGTCTCTCTTCTAAAGAAAACATATATTTTTTGCTGGAGTTAGTTCCAATAGCCAGGATGATCTCATTAAATAGCGGCAGGGCACGTTCAATAATATCGGTATGACCTAGAGTAATCGGATCAAAAGAACCCGGGAATACGGCTTTTTTCATATAAATTCTTTTAAAATATAAATGTAGGTATTTCTTCGGAAAACCCCTCCGGCCTTCGGCCACCTCCCCTTGGGAAAGGGGAGGAGCTTTTGAATTTTGTGTTTTTGGTGTTTCTTGTTTTGGGAATGAGCTCCCCTTCCTTTTGAAGGAGGGGATTGAATTCAGCGGGAGCTGAAGAAAGAGGTGGTTTGTTTTGGAACGTGAATTTTACTTCCAACTATAAACCCCTCCGGCCTTCGGCCACCTCCCCTTGAAAAAGGGAGGAGCTTTTTTTAGTTATTTTAAAGCAGCTTCTATGGCGCTGCCGTAGAGATCGCTTAGGCTTATCCCGGCAGCCTGGGCCTGTTGAGGCAGGATACTGGCCTGGCTTAGCCCGGGGGTAGTGTTCATCTCTATAAAGTGCGGCTCGCCATTATGAAAGATGAATTCCGATCGGGTGAATCCTCGCATTTTTAGTTTTTTATAGATGGTTTTGGCGATTTCCTGTACCTGTTTGGTTTTCTCTTCAGAAATATTCGCCGGGGTGATTTCCTGGGATTTTCCGAGGTATTTAGCCTCGTAGTCGAAAAACTCATTTTCTGAAATAATCTCTGTCACCGGAAGCGCCCGTACCTTGCCTTTCCAGGTAATTACACCCACAGAAACTTCAGTTCCGTCCAGAAAAGATTCGATAATGATCTCATCGTCTTCCTTAAAGGCGGTTTTTGTGGCCGGGAGCAATTCTTCTTCAGTCTTCACCTTGGTGATCCCAAAACTGCTGCCTGCGCGATTGGCCTTCACAAAACAGGGCAGACCCACCCGGTCCAGTATTTCCGCAGCATCGATCTTATCGCCTTTATTGAGAAAATAATTTGTAGCCGACTTGATTCCGTAGGGCTTTAAAACGCTTATCAAATCGCGTTTATTAAAGGTAAGCGCCGCCTGGTAATAATCACAGCTGGTTTGCGGAATGCCCACCAGCTCAAGATAGGCCTGTAACAATCCGTTTTCGCCGGGTGTACCGTGAATGGTATTGAAAACACAGTCGAACGAGATGGTTTTTCCACCAATTTTAACCGTAAAATCATTTTTATTGATGGGGTAGGGGCTGTCATCGTCGGTCACCACGAACCATTCTTTAGGTAAAATATGCACCCGGTAAGGTTCGTATTTTTCGCGGTCCAGGTGTTTGTAAACCATATTTCCGGAGTTGATGGAAATGCGGTACTCACTGGAATATCCGCCCATTGCGATGGCGATCTTTTTTTTCATTTTTAGTAGTTTGGTGTTTGTCGTTTATTGTTTGTAGTTCAAAAAAACAATAAACCCTAAACAATAAACATCAATCATAGCAGCGTTTTATATCTTTGCTCACTCAAACAAAAATAATGGGATTATTTAGATTTATCTTCAGTAAAACTTTTTTAATTCAGTTGGTACTGGCAGCTATCGCGGTGGTGGTACTCGCGTTTCTGGCTATGAAATGGCTTGATTTTTCTACCAATCAGGATCAGCGAATTGAGGTGCCAGACCTTGCCCGACTTTCGCTAGATAAGGTAGATCAACGCCTGGATGAGCTGGAATTGCGCTATGAAATTCTGGATTCGGCAAATTTTAATCCCGATTTCCCGCGTTATTCGGTGATCGAGCAGGTACCCGAACCCGGGCAATTTGTAAAGGAGAACCGCAAAATTTATCTTACGCTAAATCCGTCGGGTTATCGCAAGGTGATGGTCCCCGATCTCATTCGCCGCACCCGCCGGCAGGCCGAACCCACTTTGCGTTCGCTTGGATTTGAAATCGGGCAGATAAGCTATAAACCTGATATCGCGAAAGATGCGGTTCTGGAGCTTCGTCATAAAGGCGAAAAGATCGAAGCCGGGGATGAGCTTATGAAAACTTCAGTAATCGATTTGGTGCTGGGCGATGGCTCGGGCAGGTATAGACTGGAAGGAGAAGAAGAGGAATCTCAGGATAGTATTATTTCTGAAGACGAAGAACTGGAATTTTAATGAGAGAGGAAGAAAACGACATCGAAGAGCAGGACGATGAGCTCTACGAACATCATAAATTTAAGGCCGATGTAGGCCAGAAGCCTTTAAGGGTAGATAAATTTCTGATGAATTTTATCGAAAACGCTACCCGGAACAAGATTCAGAAAGCGGCAAAAAGCGGAAATATCTATGTTAACGAGCAGCAGGTAAAACAGAATTACAAGGTAAAAGCCGGCGATGTGGTGCAGGTAATGTTCGAGCATCCGCCTTATGAATTTTTGCTTACGCCGGAAAACATTCCGCTGGATATCGTTTACGAAGACGATACCCTGCTGGTAGTCAATAAACCCGCCGGAATGGTGGTACATCCCGGCCACGGGAATTACAGCGGCACGCTTATCAATGCCCTGGTTTATCATTTTGATAATTTGCCGAATAATTCCAGCGAGCGTCCCGGGCTGGTACACCGCATCGATAAAGACACCAGCGGACTTTTAGTAATCGCCAAAAACGAACAGGCGATGGCCCATCTTTCCAAACAGTTTTTCGATAAGACCAGCGAGCGGGAATACCTGGCCCTGGTTTGGGGAAATGTGGAAGAAGATGAAGGAAGTATTGAAGGCAATATTGGCCGGCACCCCAAAAACCGACTCCAGAATACGGTTTACGAAGGCCAGGAAGCCGAAAAAGGCAAACCGGCAGTAACGCATTATAAAGTGCTGGAACGACTGGGCTACGTGACTTTGGTGAGCTGCAGATTGGAAACCGGACGAACTCACCAGATACGCGTACATATGAAACATATTGGGCACACGCTGTTTAATGATGAGCGCTACGGCGGAGACAAAATTTTAAAAGGCACCACCTTTACCAAATACAAGCAATTCGTAGAAAATTGTTTTAAAATTCTGCCCCGCCAGGCATTACACGCCAGGACCCTGGGCTTCACCCATCCCGAAACCGGAGAAAAAATGCATTTTGAAAGTCCGGTGCCAGAAGATATTCAGGCAGCTGTTGAGAAGTGGCGTAAATATGCACAGAGCAGTTTGTAGTATTTGTGCTTGTTGTCAGTAGCCTGTTGCCTGTTGCCTGTTGCCAGTTTTCTAATGTGAGTTGGTTGGTGTTTAGTGTTTGTTGTTAGTTGTCCAACAACCGATAACCCAGAACCCACAACCGGAAACCCACAACCCAGAACTGACAACCCAGAACCGACAACCGGCAACCGACCCGTCAAATGTTAAAATTAATTTATATAGAACTGCTCTCTTTGCAATTGTTTTTAATTTAGTTCAGCTAGAAGCTTTAATAATTCCCTATAGCATAATTGATTAGGGTTTTAAGTACTGATAACACCCAATCTATTATGTCACAATCTGGAAAAAGTAACGTTCGTGCTCTTCGGAAACTCAATTTCGATCTGGAAAATTATTTTGCCAATACGATCATTCCGCAGTTGTTTGTCGATTCCGATTTGATTCTTCGCATTTTCACCCCTCCGGCGATGAAACAATTTTCCCTGTCGCATAAAGACATAGACCGCAACATAGCCGAGGTGAAGGATAATATTAAATATCCCACGATAATTCAGAATATCAAAGAGGTGATCGCCACCCAGGAGATTCTGGAAAAAGAAGTGCAAACCACCGATGGGAAATGGTACGAAATGAATATCATTCCCTATGTGGAGCACGAAAAAGGAGTGGTAAATGGGGTAATTATCACCTTTGTAGATATCACCAGCCGGTTAACCGCTCTAAAGGAACTCGAAAAGCTCAATGCCGAGCACGAGGTGCTGCTCTTTGCCCTATCTCACGACCTGAGACAACCCATATCTTCTATGACAATGCTGGCCGATGCCTTAAAAGCCGCCTATTCTACCGGAGATACCGAAAAATTCAATAAATGGATAGAGGCATTAAAATCGGCTACCAGGCATCTGGATGATTTAATCACCGATTTCACCTCAAAAGAATCGAATGAACTTCCGAAGGCCGATGCAGAGACCCGGTTGAATATCGAGGAAATATGCCGGGATGTGATCGATGCGCTGCGGGAGGTTATAGATAAGGAGGAAATCAAAATCCGTACAGATTACAATGCTTCTGAAATTATTTTTCCGAAGAACAACCTGCGCAGTATAATCTATAATTTGGTACATAATGCGATTAAATTTCGCGACCCTTCAAAGACTTCAGAAATAAAAATTACCACCACCAGGGAAAAAGATTTTGTGATTTTGTGTATTGAAGATAACGGCCTGGGAATTCCGATGGAGGAACAGCGCAATATTTTCCATAAATCGACCCGGCTGCACCCCGAAATTCACGGCACCGGGATGGGACTTTATATTATAAAAAGAATGATAGAAAGCCAGGACGGCCGCATTCATATGGAAAGCACCCCCGGCGAAGGCACGCTGTTTCGGGTGTTTTTTAAAAGCGGATTTGAGGATTAGTGTGGAGTACTTAGTAGGGAGTATTGAGTAGAAATTTTGAATTTTTACCCCCAACAACAAACAATAAACCATAAACCCCAAAAAGCCAAAGGCTTTTAATTAAGCGATCTCCCGTATGCCGAAAGCATTTTATAAAAGCATTTAAAATGTTGTTTTTTGGCTTTGCGTCGGTTGCGGTTGAAGCTGATTTTTATGAATTTCCCTTCCCCGCTTTTTTGATCGCTCAGCATAAAGCCGTTATAATCCAGCAAAAAATCACAGGACTCCCTGAAACTAAATCTTGAGGTGTAGGCTTTTATTAGCGGGGGCTGTTTTTTAGGACCTTGCATAAGCTTCGGGTTTATAGAGAGATAGAAGGTACGAAAAATTTTTATGTGTTTTTCAATGCCAATATAAACTCTGAAATATCTCTATTATCAGTTGTCTTCTGATTTGATGCTTCGACTCCTAAAAACTCATACCAACTAGGATCTGAATCCAGATCTATAACAATTTGATCAAATCTAGGAATACCTGCATCATTCGGATAAAAATATTCCCCATCAATCAAAACAGTCTTTATTTCTTTGGTTAAATCTTGAATCGATTTATTGAATTTATTGCTGAATACAATATTTCCAAAGGTCTTATAATTACCTCCGTCTCGAAACATATATTCGAAAGATATACAATTTTCTTTCATCGAATTTCTTAAGTGAAAAACTAATTATTTTGATTGATCTCTAAAGAAGAAATATTTCTTTATTATGCCAACTTAGTGATTCCTGGGAAGGATACCAATTTTTATTTTTCGGAAGTTGAATCTGCTTGCCATCAAATCTAGAAATTGGGAATTGTTCGCTTTCATCCTCAATAGATGGTGAAACTCTTACAATATAATTTGAATTTATAGTGATTATTCCTCTGTCAAATGCTCGGTGAAGCGTTGGAGAAAGAGCAATACCATTAGTTACTGTATCATCATTTGATATGCTGAAAGGATAAATATGACAAGCATCAATCATTTGTACATTATGAGAAGACCTTATTTTTAATCCTGAAATACAGCAAGTGAAATCGTAAATTCTGGGTATAGTTTTTTTAAATAGGCTGCCTCTTATAAAAATTTCTTCCTCAAATTGGTTCTCTTCAAGCTTTGATTTTAATTCTGAAATATGAGCTTGATATTTTTCGGAAGGTTCATTCAAAATTTCATTTTCAATTTCTAATTCTTCTGAATATTTCTCTGGTCTTTTATAATAGGATTTAATATTTGGGAAATATGAATCAATTAATAGCTGTTCAAACCATAACTGATTTTCAGGAAGAAGTGATAAATGAAATAATTGCTTGTCGATTTCAGCGAAAGCTATGGTTTGGTTCAAGCTATTAAAGCTTTTAATACTTTTTGAACTGGTTAAGCTTAATTGCTTTCCAGGCCTTGTAACTAAATGCCAAAAAGGTTCAGAGCGTAAATGAAAAAAAGGTAGAGCAAAGTTTTCTGAGTGACCAGTATCTACTAATAATTTCCAATTATTTTGAAATGCTAGCATTAAATGATGGTCAATGAATATTTTGTTAGTGGTTATTACTCCTTTTGCAATTAGTTGAATTACTGAAAGCAATAATACAGGTTTATGGGGCGCTCGACCGAGATTTTTGGAATAACCTCGATTGAGTTTTTTGAATTGTGCTGAATATTGATATAATAGCTCTTCAGACTTCCTATATTTCATACTAATACAGATAGTTAAAATATGCCTAATAGTATTTAATCATCCATAATAGCCATTTTATTTTTTAAATCTTTGCTCGTAATGTTCTTTGAGAAATTCTGGATTGGGTAAAAATTTATTAGGTAAAGAAATTTTCTTGTTTGCAAAATGGAGGAAATTTTTTTCGATCATTTCATTCGGTAAGAATTGATTAATTTTTGATGAAACTTGAAATTTGTATTTATCATCAATAGAAATCCATCCGTTTTCAAAAGCTTTATCGTGTAAAGAATTTATTAAAAGCCCATTTTCTGGGTTTATCCGATTTTTTTCATCACTTGCCCAAGGCCTTATATGACCAGCTACTAATAAATCTTGAATATTTATTCCGGTAATACAACATTTTGAATCGTAAGAGGCTAAAACCATTTGTCGAAAAAATGCCTGATTTACTCTCGATTTAATTGTGTACTCTCTATAGAAACCTGATTTTGGTATATCATCTAATTTAATATTATTTAAAAACTCAACTGGAATTTGTTCAAATTTAGCCCGAAGTATTTCACTTTGATATGGTAAATCATTCCAATTATTATAAAATTCATTCCAAATTTCATTGTCAAGTTTACTGGTATTAGCTGCACCTTTAATGCCTCTTGCCTGTAAGCTTGGATCTAAACTTGCAAAATTAACTAGTTTATACGCTATAGAACTAGGTGTTCTTCCGAGTAAATTAGAAAGGTGAATGACTTGAGGGTTTGATTTATGTAATTTTCCGAAAGGTAATTTGCAATAAAGATTTATGGTTAAGACTAGTTCATCTCTAGTCCAAAGTCTTTGTCCTTTTTTCATGAACTAATTTTTCATTATTAATTTTTTCAATTCCTTGATAAACTTAATAATATGTAATATTTATGTTAGCGGAACTTATGCGTTTAGGATTAAACCCGCCCCAATTTAACATTTAATTCAGAATTCAAAAAACGGATTCCCGTAAAACGGGGAAAAATAACCTCCCTCTATGCCTGGATAAAAAAGTACAAAGCGGCAGGGTTTCAGGTTTTGGGGCTTTCACTTATCTTTGAGTCAAAACATTGCCCTTATGAAGATAGTTGTGAGTCCGGCGAAAAGCCTGGATTATGAAAGCAAATTACCTACGAGTCGCGGTACCCAACCCGAATTTCTGGAAACCGCCGCAAAAATAAACCGCAAACTTAGCCGACTTAGCAAAAAAGAACTTTCAGACTTGATGAACATCAGCGATAAGCTGGCCGAGCTTAACTATAGCCGATACCAGGATTTTCAGGAGGAACATAACAGGAAAAACTCCAGGCCTGCAGCCTACGCCTTTGCCGGCGATGTGTACACCGGCCTGGATGCCTACAGCATTCCTACCGAAAAACTCGACCGGCTTCAGGATACTTTGCGCATCCTCTCGGGAATGTACGGAATTCTGCGCCCGCTGGATCTCATCCAGCCCTACCGACTCGAAATGGGAACCGATATTGGCATAGACCGCAAAAAGAATCTCTATGAGGTTTGGCAACAAAAAGTGACCGGGTACCTTAACAGCGAACTCCAGGACGACGAGCTTTTTCTCAACCTCGCCAGCAAGGAATATTTTAAGGCGATAGACGCTAAAAAACTCAAAGTCCCGGTAATTTCTCCGGTTTTTAAGGATTATAAGAACGGAAAACTCAAAATCATCAGTTTCTTCGCGAAACAGGCCCGGGGCGCTATGGTGAGGTATATCATCGACTCAGATGCCAAAACTCTGGAAGACATCAAAGGCTTCGATTATATGGACTACCGCTTTAGCGAACAGGACACCAAAAAGCAAAACGAACCGGTATTTGTGAGGTAGGTTTGAAGTACGAAGTTAGAAGTACGAGGTTAGAAGTACGAAGTTAGAAGGTAGAAGTTTGAGGTTTTTAAAGGGATTGGAACGCAGATGACGCAGATTTGAAGGATTTCCGGAGATTGAATATTCCAAAAAACCTTGAGCCTTACATCCTAAATTTTGAATTAAAAGGTCTTTGCGAGCTTTGCGTTAAGCTTGGCGATCCCGATAGTTATCGGGATTGCGTGAAACGTGCAATAATGAAATGCCGATGACATAGGCTGATTGAATTTTGGAAGATAACCTTGAATCTTAAATTTTAAATCTTGAATTTTTTATAGACCGCCGATGACGCAGATTTGAAGGATTTCCGGAGATTGAGTTTTTGATATCCCGACAGAGCGAAGCGACGAGGAATCGCATCCCACCCAAAAACCTTGAATCTTAAATCATAAATTTTGAATTTTCAACCCATAACAGAGAACCCACAAACAACGAACAACAAACAACATCTTCCACCACACCCATCCATATCGCCCCTTTATCCCTGAAAACGCCACCAAACTTATCGTAGGTACTTTACCACCTCCGCGATTTACGATGGGCGAGTTTAAAGAAGGCGATGTAGACTTCTGCTACGGCAGCCGCGACGGACTCCTATGGCTGGTGCTTGACCGGATCTTTGAGCTCAACCTCAAATTTGAAACTTCGGAAGCAGCCAAACAGCAGCGTATAGATTTTTTAAAAGAGCGGGGCATTGGCATCTGCGATATGGTAGAAAGCAGCAAACGCGATAAGATCGATGCTAGCGACCTGGGAATGCAGCAGGTGGAATTGCGCGATATGATTGGGATTTTACGCAGGTATCCAAAGATTAAGAGATTGCTATTCACAGGAGGGAACTCCCGCAACGGCCCCGAATATTTCTTTAGAAGACATCTGCGAGAAATAGATGAAAATATCAAATTGCAACCGGTTTCTACCGAAGCTCCCAGGGTTCACGAATTTTTTCTTGGCAGGCGGCGAATCGAGACCGTCTCCCTCACGGCACCATCAGGCTCTGCCAACCGGGCTATTGGCAGTATGCCGCTCTACAAGCAACTCAAACAAGCCAACCCAAATTTTAATACGATAGACTTCCGGGTGATGCAGTACAGGGAATGGTTTTGATATTGAAGTACGAGGGTAGAAGTACGAGGTTAGAAGTACGAAGGTAGAAGTTTAAAGTTATTTAAGGGATTGGAACGCAGATGACGTAGATTGAGGGATTTTCACAGATTAATTTGTTGCTCAAAAACCTTGAATCTTTAATCTTGAATTAAAGGTCTTTGCGAGCTTGATATTGAAGTACGAGGTTAGAAGCACGAAGGTAGAAATTTGAGGTTATTAAAGGGATTGGAACGCAGATGACGCAGATTGAAAGGATTCCGGAGATTGAATATAGCCAAAACAACCTTGAATCTTAAATCCTAAATTTTGAATTAAAAAGGTCTTTGCGAGCTTTGCGTTAAGCTTCGCGGTCCCGATAGTTATCGGGATTGCGTGAAACTTGCAATAATAGAACGCTGATGACGCAGATTGGAAGGATTTCCGCAGATTGAGTTTTTGACTTGTCGCCAGAGCGAAGCGACGAGAAAAACTTTGAATCTTAAATCCTGAATTTTGAATTTTTAACCGAGAACCCACAACCCACAACAAGCTACAACAATGGAACGCAGATGACGCAGATTGAGTTTTTGATGTCCCGGCAGAGCGAAGCGCGGAGGAGTCGCATCCCACCACCGCAAAACCTTGAATCTTAAATTTTGAATTTTTCACCGACAACAGGCAACAGGCAACCGGCAACCGGCAACAACCTACATCAATAGATCACCAATGACCCAGATTTGAAGGATTATCGCAAAATTGATTTATGATTTTTGATTTTTTGTCATTCCGACAGAGCGACAGAGGAGCGACGAGGAATCTCATCCTGAAAGAAACAATCTTGAATCTTAAATTTTAAATCTTGAATTTTTTATGGAATGCCGATGACGCAGATTTAAATGATTATCGCAAATGGAGTTTTTGACATCCCGACAGAGCGCAGCGACGCGGAATCCAACCCGCCAAAAAACTTTGAATCCTAAATCTTAAATCTTGAATTTTTCACCGACAACCGGCAACCGGAACAAAAAAAATCCCGGACTCAAGATAAGCTCCTGAACCCGGGACCACTGTTGAATAGCATTTTACCGCTATTCCAGTTCTTTTTTATCCTGTTCGGCCATTGTGGTAGGCTTTACCTTAAACTTTTTACGCTTGGGGCGTAACCTGCCGTGTGTGCCGATGGCGATCTTGCCACGTTTTGTCTTTTTATCTCCTCTACCCATAAACTACTTTTTGTTTTGCTGGTCTTTTATGGTCTTTTCATCAAAATCTACCTCATTGGTTTTCTCATTCCGATTTCCGGTAGGATTGGTAGGATTTTTCTGTTCTTCTCTTCTTCGCTTTTTATTTTTTTCAATTGGTCCTGGCATAATCTTCTCTTTTTTAGTGAATTACTAAGTTAAGAAACAGGAGTCTTAAAAGCTGCCAAGGGAATGTTAGAATGTGGTTAAAGTGGCCTGATATTTTTAATAAATTTGGCAATATCATTCTTGCCACCCTGATTAAGATGCTTGATAAAAGCCGAACCAATAATGGCGCCCTTCCCAAATTCGGTAGCCTGGTTGTAGGTTTCTTCATCGCTGATTCCAAAACCAATAATCTGCGGATTCCGGAGTTTCATTGCTGAAATTCTTCGGAAATAATCCCGGGTTTCCCGGCTAAATCCTTTGGTAGAGCCCGTAACGCTGGCGGTGCTAACCATATAAATGAATCCGTCTGAAACCGAATCGATAAACCGAATCCTATCTTCGGAAGTTTGCGGGGTAATCAAAAAGATATTGCTCAGGCCGTGTTTCTCGAATGTGTCCCGGTATTTTTCATTGTATTCTTCTACCGGAAGATCGGGAATGATAAGAGCGTCTATACCAGCTGAAGCACATTTCTTACAGAATTCCTCCACCCCAAACTGAAGTATAGGGTTAAAATAGCCCATAATGATCAGCGGAATTTCAACTTCATTTCTAATCCCTTCCAGTTGCTGAAAAAGCTTTTTAGTGGTCATCCCATTTTTAAGGGCAATAGTAGAACTTTCCTGGATGGTAGGCCCATCGGCCAGCGGATCGCTAAAAGGCAGCCCGATTTCAATAAAATCGACCCCGCTTTTTTCCAGGTCTTTGATGATGGAAAGCGTGTCTTCAGGCTCCGGGTATCCGGCGGTGAAATATATGGAAAGCAGTTTTTTATCCTGCGCTAATGTTTTTTGTAGTCTGTTCATTTTTTGTTGTTTGTTGTTTGTTGTTTGGAGTTTATTGTCCGTTGTCTGTTCTCGGCTATCTGTTGTTAGAAAATAAACAACAAACCCTAAACCCTAAACTTTTATTTTTACATCATTGCGAGGGCATCGCCCGCGGCAATCTTTTCTTCTTTCTTGCCACGAATACACTAATATTGTCATTGCGGGGGCATAGCCCGCGGCAACCATCTTAAGACCTCACAGGTTTTAGAAACCTGTGAGGTCTGCCGGAAATTCACAACTTAAAATAATCAATATACGTACTCAGGTCCTTATCCCCGCGCCCGGAAAGGTTCACCACCACAATCTCATTTTCCTTAAACTTCCGGTCTTCAAAAATCGCCAGGGCGTGTGAGGTTTCGATGGCAGGGATAATGCCTTCGAGTTTTGCCAGTTCAAGCCCGGCCTGCATCGCAGCTTCATCGGTTACAGAGATAAATTCCCCACGCCCGCTTCTGAATAAATTTGCGTGCATAGGTCCAACCCCGGGATAGTCGAGTCCGGCAGAGATGGAGTAGGGCTCAGTGATCTGCCCGTCTTCGCTTTGCATCAACAGGGTTTTACTACCGTGAATAATGCCTTCTTTTCCCAAAGCCGAAGTCGCTGCACTTTCTCCTGAATTTATACCTTTTCCGGCGGCTTCCACCGCGATGATGCCTACTTCAGGGGTATCGAGGTAATGATAATAAGCACCGGCGGCATTACTTCCACCGCCCACGCAGGCCACAACATAATCGGGATTCTCCCGGTTTTCCTTTTCCTTCAGCTGCACTTTGATCTCTTCAGAAATCACCGCCTGTAACCTGGCCACCATATCGGGATAGGGATGCGGACCAACCACCGAACCTATAATGTAATGCGTATCCAGCGGATTATTGATCCAATCCCTAATCGCCTCGTTAGTGGCATCCTTAAGCGTTCGGCTACCCGATTTAGCGGGAACGACTTTTGCCCCCAACATTTTCATACGCGCTACATTGGGAGCCTGCCGCTCGATATCGATCTCGCCCATATAGACGATGCACTCAATGCCCATAAGTGCGCAAACCGTCGCCGTTGCTACCCCGTGCTGGCCGGCACCGGTCTCGGCGATGATACGGTTTTTGCCCAGGCGTTTGGCCATAAGGATTTGGCCCACGGTGTTGTTCACCTTATGCGCCCCGGTATGGCAAAGATCTTCGCGTTTAAGGTAGACTTTGGTGTTGTATTTTTTGCTGAAGCGCTCTGCAAAATATAGCGGGGTGGGCCGCCCCACGTAGTCGCGCAGAAGCGCTTTGAATTCCTTCTGGAAAGATTCTTCCTTCATAATATCGAGATACTGCCTGCGCAGCTCCTCAACATTGGGATACAGCATTTCGGGAATATAAGCTCCGCCAAAATCGCCGTAATATCCTTTTTCGTTTACCTGATAACTCATTTTTTTATCTGTTGTCGGTTATAAGTTGTCGGTTATAGAAACCACAAACTCTAAACTATTTATTTTTCTTTATTGCGAGGGCGAAGCCCGTGGTAATCTTCTTTTCAGACCTCACAGGTTTTGGAAACCTGTGAGGTCTTTTACTTGTCGTTGCTAGGGCGAGGCCCGGGGCAATTTTCTTTACGGATTTAACTAAGTTATTTTGCCACGAATACACTAATATTTTTGTATTTCATTGCCAGATTCATTTATGCCTCACCTGTTTACCTTAAGCTCTGGTCCAGACCTGACAGGTTTCGAAAACCTGTCAGGTCTATTCAAGATCTTTTCGGTCACGAATACACTTGTTACTGGGACGACATCGCTGCCGGATTATTTTATTATTGATATTTGTCCCTGTTATTTATATTCGGTTTTTAACAATAAACCCCAAACCATAAACTTCAAAATCAATCTAAATTCTTTGCGCCCTTTGCGTTTGGCTTTGCGTACTTTGCGTGAAATTCAGGCCAGGCAGTTATTATTTATTCAGCTTTTTAGTTTTCAATTTAAATCTTAAACTTATACCTGCTTTATAAAAGCAGACAATCTTTCTACATCTTTAAACCCTGGTTCCAGTTCAAACCTTGAATTGAGATCTACTGCATAGAAAATCTCATTTCTACCCTGATTTTTGAAATAATGCTGAAGCTTTTTGATGGCTTCAATTTCTTCGAGTCCAATTCCGCCGCTGAGGAAAAACGGGGTGGAGGAGGGATAATTTTTTAAAAGCTCCCAGTTAAAAGTTACTCCGGTGCCGCCATTGGTTTTTCCTTTGGTATCGAAGAGGAAGTAATCAACTATGCCCTCAAAGCCTGCTAATTCTGAAAAATCGAACTCCTCTTTTACCGAAAACACTTTTATAAGTTCCATTTCATCCATCCCTGCGAAGATGGTTTTTAATTCGCTGCAAAATTCCGCCGACTCCCCACCGTGTAACTGCACCGCCTGGAGTTTGTGATTTTTTACCTTTTCCAGGATAAAATTTACGGAAGCATTCACAAAAACCCCGGTCTTTTTTATTTCTGAATCCAGCTGCGGAATTTCTCCCTCGAAAAAACGCGGCGTTTTTTCATAAAAAATGAACCCCATATAATCTGGCTGCAGCTCGGCTACTTCGCTGATGTTTTTGGGCTGCTTCATCCCGCAGATTTTGATTTTCAGCTTTGACATTTTTAAATATTCTTTTTTCTCTTATTCTCTCGTTTTCTCCAGAAGTAATTTTTATTTCTTCAGACCTGACAGGTTTCAGAAACCTGTCAGGTCTCCATCTTAAATTTTTATCTTGATCCGTGCGTAAGTTTTCGCCACGAATTCACGAATATTGTCATTACAAGGGCATCGCCCACGGCAATCTTTTCTTCTTTTTCAACGAAAGAAAACCACCTCCCCCTCCGGGTACTCCTCCTTGAAAAGGAGGAGAGCTTTTAATTGTTTTCCAACTCCTTTATAAATTCTCCGGCAGCCTCCCCGGGGTTTTCGGTTTTCATAAAATTCTCTCCTATCAAAAAGCCTTTGTAGCCATAGGTTTTTAAATCTTTTATCGCTTCAACAGAGCTAATTCCGCTTTCGGAAACCTTTACAAAGTCGGAAGGGATTTTTCCTGAAAGCTGCTTGCTGATCTCGGTGCTTACTTCAAAGGTCTTTAAATTTCGGTTATTTACGCCCAGCATATCCAGGCTGGGCATAATAGATTTTTGGAGTTCCTCTTCATTGTGCACTTCCAGCAGCACCTCGAGATTCAGACTTTTTGCAAATTCTGAAAGCTGTTTTATCTGCTCCCGCTCCAGCACCGCAGCGATAAGCAGAATCACATCGGCGCCGTGGGCTTTGGCCTCCAGCAGCTGATATTCGTCGATGATGAATTCCTTCCGCAGCAAAGGCATTTTTACCGAAGCTCTGGCATATATCAGGTCTTCCAGAGAACCGCCAAAATACTTGCCATCGGTTAAGACCGACATCCCGCAAACCCCGGCATTTTCATACCCCCTGGCAACATCGGCCACATTCAAATCCTGATTGATCACCGATTTTGATGGCGATCTCCTTTTATGTTCGGCGATGATGCCGCTGGTCGAATTTCTAAGTCGGTTTGCTAAAGAAATAGTTTGTCTGTCAAAAAGTGCAGAATTTTCCAGTTGCGAAATCGGGATTAGCTGCTTTTTCAAAGCTATTTCCTTGTGTTTGTCGGCTATTATTTTGTCTAGTATGTTCATAATTCGGTTCTCTGTTGTCTGTTCCCGGTTCTGTCTTTTCGGTTTTTTAAAATTCATCATGGCGAGGGCGCAGCCCGTGGCAATCTGCTCTCATTTTTTACTGTTTGTGGTTTGTTGTTAACCTCCATATTATAAACTAAAATCTAACGACTAAAAACTACCTGCTAAGTTCCTGTAATTTTTTCAAGGTTTCCAATGCCCGGCCTGATTTCAGGGCTTCCTGAGCTTCAGCAAAACCTTCCTGCGGGCTCAGGTTTTTTGCGGTGGCGATGGCCATCCCGGCGTTGGCGCAAACCACGTTTTTTTGAGCGTCAGTACCTTTTCCGCTTAAAATATCGGTAAAGATCTTTGCTGAACTTTCCACGCTTCCACCGCCGGCGATCTCTTCCTGCTTCAGCGGTTCAAGCCCCAGGTCTTCGGGGCTTAGCATCATTTCTGAATCATTTGAAATAATCTTGGTGCTGCCGGTGAGCGAGATCTCGTCATAACCATCGAGTGCGTGCAGGATGCTAAAATTCTTATCGGTATTCTGATATAAATACGCATACATCCTGGCCAGTTCAAGATTAAAAACGCCTACCAGTTGATGCTTGGGAAATGCCGGATTCACCATTGGTCCCAGCATATTGAAAAAAGTTTTCACCGCAAGCGATTTCCTGATCGGGGCTACATTTTTCATCGCCGGGTGAAACAGGGGGGCGTGCAGAATACAAATTCCGGCTTTCTCAAGCGTTTTTTCTAGAAATCCGGCATCGTTGGTGAATTTAATGCCGAGCTGTTCCATCACATTAGAACTTCCGCTCACCGAAGAAACCCCGTAATTCCCATGTTTGGTGACTTTTACTCCTGCTCCGGCAGTCACAAAGGAAGCCGTGGTAGAAATATTAAAAGTGTCTTTGCCATCGCCCCCGGTTCCGCAGAGATCGATAGGATCGTAAGCGCTGAGGTCTACGGACAGGCAGAGTTCCAGAAGCCCGTCACGGAAACCTTCCAGTTCCTCGATTGTAATGCTGCGCATCATATACACCGTAAGAAAAGCCGCGATCTGGCTTTCGTTGTATTCCCCCTTCGAAATGCTGAAAAGCGCCTGTTTGGCCTCCTCCTTGGAGATGGTTTCGTGGTTTATGAGTCGGTTGAGTAGTGCTTTCATTTTTGTTTCCTTGTCACTCCCGCGAAGGCGGGAGTCTGAATTATAATTTGGTTTGCCGCTTTTAGGATATTTAATAATTTTTGAATCTTGAGCTTAGGTCTTCCCAATCAGGATTAAAATCATTTATCAGGTTCACTTTCCATAACCGATTCCATTTCTTTAATTGTTTTTCCCGTTGAATTGCCAGCAATGGAGAATGAAATTTTTCATAATAGATTAATTTATTTAAATTATATCTCCCACTAAAACTCTTTAAATTTTTGTTGCGATGCTGATACAATCTTTGCTTTATATTTCCCGTCATACCAATATATAAGGTGCCATTTTTACGGTTGGTAATTATATATACGTGATATTCTGGATTTGATCTCATAATAAATTAATTGCACCTATTAAATTTGGAGTTTCTAAGAGATTTCCGCCTTCGCGGAAATGACTCAGGAATGTATCCAGTTCGCAATCATCTTCTTCCCCTCTGGCGTCAATACCGATTCGGGATGAAATTGCACGCCGCGTACATCATAATCTCTATGGCGCAGGGACATCACCTGGCCATTATCATCATAAGAGGTGGCGATAAGGGAATCGGGCAATTCTTTAAGCACTACCCACGAATGGTAGCGACCTACCTTTAATTTCTTCGGAAGATCTTTAAATAAAGGCTCGTCGTCCACGCAAATTTCAATATCGGTAGCGACCCCGTGGTAAACGCTTTCCAAATTTCCCAATTTTCCACCGAAAACCTCGCCTATGGCCTGCTGGCCCAGGCAAACTCCCAGAATGCTTTTGGTTGCTGCATATTTTTGAATGATTGGTTTCAGCAATCCGGCTTCCTCGGGAATCCCTGGCCCGGGAGAAAGCAGGATTTTATCGAATTCCTCTACATCCTCCAGCGCTAATTGATCGTTTCTTCTCACGATCACTTCGCAGCCGAGTTCTTCCAGATAATGCACCAGGTTGTACACAAAAGAATCGTAATTATCTATAACCAATACTTTGGTCCCACTGGCCATACTGGCCCCAGCCCGATCCTCCCCTGGGGGGAGGGAGTTGGCATTCTTTGAATTAATATTTTTATTCTTAGTACTCATTTATTTTAAAATTATTTAAAACTCCCCCTCCTTCGGAGGGTCCCGATAGCTTTCGGGAGGGGGGAGGGCTATATTTCCTCTGCTATTTCCAAAGCCTTTGTAAGAGCTCCCAATTTATTATAAACTTCCTGTAATTCGCTTTCCTCTTTTGATTCAGACACCACGCCGGCGCCGGCCTGGTAATGCAGCTGGTGATTTTTGCTTACGAAAGAACGAATGATGATGGCGTGGTTAAAATTGCCCTCAAAATCCATAAATCCGATAGCGCCACCGTAGGCATCGCGGTTCACATTTTCATATTTTTCAATGAGTTTCATCGCGCTGTGTTTTGGCGCTCCGCTAAGCGTTCCCGCTGGAAAAGTATCAGCCACCACCTCCATGGTATTGGTGTTGGGATCTTTTTGCCCGGTGACCTTGCTTACCAGGTGAATCACGTGAGAGAAAAACTGGATTTCCCTGTATTTTTCGACTTTTACATCATTACCGTGGCGGCTAAGATCGTTTCGGGCCAGGTCAACCAGCATAACGTGTTCGGCGTTTTCCTTCTCATCGGCGGCGAGTTTTTTGGCCAGTTCGGCATCTTCCTCGTCGTTTCCGGTGCGTTTGAAGGTGCCGGCGATGGGGTGAATCTCGGCCCGGCTCTCTTTCACCACCAGCTGGGCTTCAGGCGAACTTCCGAAGATTTTAAAACTTCCGTAGTCAAAATAGAAAAGATAGGGGGAAGGATTTATGCTTCGAAGCGCGCGATACACATTGAACTCGTCTCCTTTGAATTTCTGGGAAAACCTGCGGGAAAGCACCATTTGAAATACATCGCCACGCTGACAGTGTTTTTTACCGAGTTTTACATTTTCTATAAACTCCTCATCGGTAAGGTTGGAAGTAGGGGCTTGCTGCCTGGAGAAATTATAGGTAGCGAAATTGCGAACTTTTATTTGCTGTTCGATCTCCTCAATTCGGCTTTCGGTATTATAACTGTGATCGAAGATATAAGCCTCGTTGTTGAAATGGTTAATCGCTATGATATTTTGGTAAACCGCGTAATAAATGTCGGGAATCTGAAGATCGCCCTCTTTTTTGCTGATTTCAATATTCTCGAAATACCGCACCCCGTCGTAGGCGATATAGCCGAAGAGTCCGTTGTTGATGAACTTGAATTTGCCATTTTTAGCATCAAACTTTTGAGAGAATTCCTGGATCTTTTCGGGGATGTTTATTTCCGCAGAAATGTGAGTGCTTTTCTTACTTCCATCTGGGAAAACTTCGGTGATCACTTCATTTTGAAGTTTTATACTTGCGATAGGATTGCAGCAGATATAGGAAAACGAATTGTCGCTGGCGTGGTAATCGCTGCTTTCCAAAAGCAGGGAGTTTGGGTATTTGTCCCTCAGTTTTAGATAAACACTCACCGGGGTAATGGTGTCGGCGAGGAGTTTTTTATGAGTTGTGGTTAATTTGAACATATGTTTTACAATTGTCACTCCCGTGAAGACGGGAGTCTAATTTAGTTCTTTATCTTTTTAGAGATTTCCGCCTACGCGGAAATGACCTTTGTTTGATCGAGATTTCCGCCTGTACCCAAGTGAATTCGGTATAAACTGCGGAAATGACAATGTTATTAAATAAAAAAAGGCCTGTCGTGAGACAGGCCTTTCAATTATATTGATACAATGGCAAATCAGCTCACGACGTTTGACGTAAGTTGTTCCACCACCAGGTATTTGCAATTCTGTTTTTCATTGTGGTCAAATATAGAACGCAATTTTTAAGTCGCAAAATAATTATAATGAAAGTTTTAAAATTTTGCATTTGTTGAAGTCTTCCCTTCCCGCAATTGTAGCCTGTGATGAGCGGTCGGCCGGATGGGCGGGGCCGGGGGCGATATTAGGGGGATGCTTGGGGCGTTGCCCCAAGGTGTGATATGTCAGGCCTTCAGCCTGAAGGTGATTGGTGCCGTGTATCCCGGGGCCTTGCCCCAGGGTGTGATATGTCAGGCCTTCAGCCTGAGAGTGATTGGTGCCGGGTATCCCGGGGCGTTGCCCCAAGGTGTGATATGTCAGGCCTTCAGCCTGAAGGTGATTGGTGCCGTGTATCCCGGGGCCTTGCC
>NZ_JBSYGH010000010.1:0-12902 GCF_054121495.1 Salegentibacter haimaensis | reverse complement strand
CCAGGGTGTGATATGGCAGGCCTTCAGCCTGAGGGTGATTGGTGTCGTGGATACAGGGACGGAGCCCCAGGGTGTGATATGTCAGGCCTTCAGCCTGGGGTGATTGGTGCCGGTTATCCCGGGGTGTTGCCTAAAGGTGTGATGTGTCAGGCTTCCAGCCTGAGCTCACTGAGCCTGAACCGGGCTGAGAGGCGCCAGACCTTGGCCTGGACTAATCGAGCCTGAAGGGCTCAAAAACCATAGCCCGGAGCATCGCTCCGGGGGAATAATCCCGCCATTTCATTTCCGAACGAATGTCAATAAAAGAGGCCGCCTAATGGCAGCCTTTTTTACAAAAAAATCCTGTGATTTAATTTAAAAACCTAAGGTCGATATTTAAATCGAAATTATCATAAATGGTTTGATTACCAAGGTTGCTGAAAAAGCTTCCGGAACCATAACGCACATCGAATTTTGAACGGTCGATGCTAAGTTTGGTGGTTGCAGATTCTTCAGAAAAATCAAGATCGAAAGTTACAGGATTGGTCTTTTCTTTTATAGTAAGATCGCCAACCACACCGTAAGTACCATCGTCTTTTTTGGCAACGCTGGTGATCACGAGTTTAGAGGTGGGGTATTTTTCGATTCCGAAGAAATCATCGGAGTTTAGATGACCTTCTAAACCAGCCTTGTCATCTCCGGTTAGATCGGTACAGGTAATAGTAGTCATATCCATTACAAATTCTCCACCTTTGATCTCGTTGTTTTCAAATTCCAGAACACCATCTTTTAAATCGATAGTACCTTCGTGTGAACCCAATACTTTTTTCCCTTTCCAGGCAACATTACTGGCCTGTGCATTTACTTGTTTTTTCATAGTAATAATTTTTCTTTTGAGTTGGGGAATTAGCCTAATGGGATTTGAATTTTAATCCCATTAGGCGGTTTTCATAGCAATTTAATTCCCGGTATTTAATTATAGTCTTCTTAGAACTTAAGTTCTACTTCAAGGTCGAAGTTGTCGTAGATAGTCTTGTCTCCCAGGTTATCGAAGAAACTTCCTGAACCGTAACGCACATCGTATTTTGATCTATCAATTGTAACATCGGCGGTAGCGGTGTTTCCGTTTTTCACCAAATCGAAGGTTACCTGGTTGGTTTTGTTTTTAATAGTAAGATCGGCTACAATCCCATAAACTCCATCTCCTTTATTAGAGGCGCTGGTAATCACCATTTTCGCGTTTGGATGAGTTTGAACTCCGAAGAAATCATCAGATTTCAGGTGACCTTCAAGTTTACCTTTGTTTTCTCCGCTAAGATCCTGCACATCGATGCTGGTCATATCGATTACAAATTCACCTCCGGTGATCTTATCACCATCCATTAATAGGTGACCTTTTTCGAAATCTACTTCACCATAGTGTTGGCCGGTCACTTTTTTTCCGGTCCATTTCACACTACTTTGATCGGCCTTGATTTCCTTCTTCTCCTGTGCGGTAGCGAAAGTTACAGAGGCAAGTACGATTACTGCAGTAGCAGCGCTTTTTAAAAAATTCATTTTCATTTTTATCGGTTTTTGAGTTACTAAATATTTGAGTTTTGGTTTAAATTTATTTTCTGAGTTTGCTTAATTCTTCTGAAAGCTGATTCATTTGCGTTTCGCTGAAGGCTGAAGTAATTTCTGCTTCAACTGAAGCTACCACCGGGTCTACCTGTTCCAAAAATTCCAAACCTTGTAGGGTAATGCTTATCTCAACCTTCCTGCGATTTTCGGGACAAATCACTCTTTTAGTCAATCCTTTTGCGATTAATTTGTCGACCAGGCGGGTGGTGTTGCTCATCTTGCTCACCATACGTTCCTGAATGGTACCAAGATTAGCGGGCTTGCCTTTTTGCCCCCTCAAAATTCGCAGCACATTAAACTGCTGAATACTAATATCAAAAGGCTTTAAAGCTTCAGTTACCTTTTCGTTCATCGAATTGGCTGAAACCAGGACGCTTAATATAAGCCGTCTCGAAGCGGGTAACTTGCTTTGAGTTTTTATATGCTCTTCAATATTCATTTGTTTCAACAACATTTGTAGGTACAAATATAAGACAGATTTACAATTTAGACTTTAAAGGAATGTTAAAGTTTTAAAAGGAAAATATTTTGGTTAGAAAAAATTCTTCAGCAGAGAAAAAAGGAGATTCTTATCTTTACCCTATAAACTTAAAACTATACAGAATGAAAGAGCTTAATCAGGATGATTGGAAGCAGGGAATGCAGCAGGATGAGGATGCTGTAATATTAGATGTGCGCACACAGGAAGAAGTAGAAGAGGGCTATATTCCGGGGGCGCAAAATATCGATATATATAAAGGTCAGGGTTTTGTTGACGAGATCGAAAAGCTAGATAAAGATAAAAGTTACTACGTGTATTGCCGTTCTGGCAAGCGAAGTGAACAGGCGTGCCGCCTTATGGATCAATTAGGCTTTAAGAAGACCTACAATCTGGAAGGCGGATTTATGGAATGGGAAGGAGAAACCGCTGAATAGTATTTGCTTCATTTTCAAATCATTGCCTGGTCGTCAATAAGATATTGTAGTTTTTAATAAGGAGATTACCGGAGATGCCGGGTCTAAATATCCTCAAAACTACGCCAAGGCCCAGGAAGAGGTTTCCAATACAGCCAAACAGGTATTAACACGAGCCGAGGTTCCTGGAGATATCGTTTCAGTTTTCAGTAAAACCATTAACGGTGCTGCCGTAAAACTTTCTTCTGCCGATGTTGAAAAACTTCGCGGACTTAAAGAAGTAGATTTTATCGAAGAAGACAGAATTGTACAGTTTGCACCTCCCTGTGGTACTCCAAATGGAGGACCTTGTGATGGTGATGGTGGAGGAGATGATGGAGGTAGCTCAAATCAGGAAACTCCTTATGGTATCGCTCGTGTAAATGGAGTATCAAGCTATAACGGTTCGGGCGTAGCCTGGGTGATCGATAGCGGAATCGATTTAGATCACGCCGATCTAAATGTAGACGCATCCCGCGGATTCAATGCTTTTACTTCTGGAAAAGACGGGCGATCTGCCGATGATGGAAATGGTCACGGTACTCACGTAGCAGGAACAATCGCTGCAATTAATAATGACATAGGGGTAATTGGAGTAGCTCCAGGAGCAACTGTAATTCCTGTAAAAGTTTTGGATAGCCGTGGAAGCGGATCTTATTCTGGTGTTATTGCCGGGGTAGATCACGTTGCTGCCTACGGAAATTCAGGAGATGTAGCTAATATGAGTCTTGGAGGACCAACTTCAGATGCCTTAGATCAGGCTGTACTTTCAGCTTCACAGCAGGGAATTAAATTTGTATTGGCTGCCGGTAATGAAAGCAGTGATGCGAATAATTCTTCTCCAGCCAGAGTAAACGGGTCTAATATCTATACTATTTCTGCTATGGATTCTAACGATAACTGGGCTTCATTCTCTAACTATGGTAATCCTCCAGTAGATTATGCTGCTCCTGGAGTAGCGGTAAAATCTACCTGGAAGAGCGGTGGATACAACACCATTAGTGGTACTTCTATGGCAGCTCCTCACGCAGCAGGTGTATTGCTTCTTGGAAATGCCAGCACCGATGGGACAGTTAACGGAGATCCTGATGGAAACCCAGACCCTATCATCGTACACTAAAAATCAATTTATCTAATAGATCACTAAGCGCCGGAGAAATTCCGGCGCTTTTTATATACCATATACTCAAGTGGGAATTTTTACGTTAAAAAGATGTATGCGAGACTTTGATTATTTTATATAATTGATATATTTACTCGAGATTCGAGCTTTTGCCCATTACAAGCAGGAAGACTGTAGCAAAGCATAATGACAGGCTCGGGACGAAAAATTATTCTAATTTGAAAGTTGGGTTTTTCCCTGAATTTATTTACGATTAAAGACCAATAAATCTACCGGTATGAAAAAATCATTTTTGTTGATTTTACTAGGGCTATTTAGTTTAACCTACACCCAGGCCCAGGAATATAGTTTTGGAATAAAAGGAGGTGGTAATTATGTGATGGGAGGTTCTATAACAGGAATTAGTTCCGGAGGCACTTTTTTTGATGGAACTGTAGACGCAGATCCTGAATTTGGATTTCACGGAGGAGTTTTCTTTCAATTGAAATTCGGAAAATTCTTTATACGCCCCGAGGCTATGTATCATTCAATGGAGACCACCTTTGAATTTCCTTCGCAGCCGTCGACTTATTCTGTAGAAAAGCTTAGTATTCCCTTGTTATTTGGCTATAACGTATGGGGCCCCATAGATGTATATGCCGGTCCGGCCTATCAGAATATCATGAGCTCTTCTCTTGATGGAACCGAACCACCAAACCAGGTTATAGTTGTACAAAACACTCCTTTAGCCGCACAGGCCGGGGTGAAATTTAATTTTGGAAGATTCGAACTGGATTTTAGATATGACCGTACGTTAGCTACAGCTGAAACACAACCCATAGATATTGTAAATAGTGAATACGGAATAAACCGTGCTAATTTTACCGATTCCCGATTAAACCAATTTTTAGTTAGTTTAAGTTTTAAAATAGGCGACAGTGAGTCAAATCCCGGCAGAAGACGCGGGCGGGGTTGCTATTTTTAGGCCTGAGACTATAAAAATTTAAAAGCCCTGATTTCGAATATGGAAATCAGGGCTTTTTCTATTAAAATAATCTTAAAATATCTGCCTGAAAATTGTTATTTTTAATATCGAATTCTGGCTGAAGCTTTAAGATTACAACTAAACTTTCGCCTGTTTATGGTTTGACATTATGAAAGCATTATATTCCCTTCGCCCTCAAAAAAGAACTGCTTTGGTGTTGCTTCTTTTTATGCTCTTCGTATTCTTTTTAGGATCAAGTTTGCTCGAAAATAATAATCTGAAGAAAATCAATAAGGATATCTCATCGCTGTATGAAGATCGTTTATTGCCGGCCGCTCAAATATATGAGCTTTCAGAATTACTGCATGAGAAGCGAATAATTTTTGAAGAACTCAACGAAAATAATTATCAGTTAAGCCTGGCTGACCGGGAAAATATATTACGTGAGAATGAAAATATTGAGGCTATACTCAGGAAATATGAAAAAACCTATTTGGTAGAAGAGGAACAATATTATCTGAAAGACTTAAAACAAAATCTGGCGGGTTATCTGGAGACCGAAATTTTGATTCTGCACGCATTGGAAACCGGGGATTTGGCTCTCGTAGATGAGTTAATCCACGGCCAGGCCAGAAGAGCCTTCAACGATTCTAACGCCGATTTGCACCGGCTTTCACAAATTCAACCTGAAATTGGCAGGGAGTTAATGACGCATTACCAAAACAGCTTTAGTTTCACCAATGCTTTGTACTATTTAAAAATTAGTCTTACCCTAATAGTGGGGATTTTGATCTTAAGGATGTTGGGAATAGCCAAATTGCTTTCGCAGCAACGCCAGAAATTTGAACTGAATTAAAACATAATTACTTAGTTGCCTGCAAGCAGACTGCTGAAAACCTCAACGGCTACTTCAGCCTAAATGTTTAGGAATATTTCTATACAAATCAGGATCGAAATCAGTTTGGTTTTTCGATTTCTAAACTTTTCCAGAATGAAATTCAACCAAGCCCGGTTGGACCGATTAGTAAGTATTTATAATCTTAGTTGGAAAGTTGCTGCTAGTCCTTAATATACAATTGATTATCCCGCTCAATTTCTTCAATATTCCTGCTTCTGCCTATGCGGTATGCGATTCCCAAATTAAAAAGATAGTCTGCAAAGGCGGCATCTCCATTTCGGGGGCTTCCGGTAGCGATTTCAGTTTGGCGATCGGTCACACTTTGGGGGCGGTTTCTTCGAAGGGCTACAGGTACATTTAGGTTGATGGAGAAATTTTCTTTCATATAACTAATTCCGGGGTCTATAGAAAGCACATTGCCCGGGCGACGAAAACCTCCGCTTTTTCCCAAAACATCTTCTACAGGAATGCCTTCATAACGTAAACCCAATGAGCCTGAAAAATTGGTGGAAAGCGCATATCCCAATCCGCTTCTTACCGCAAATTGATCGGTTACAGACATTATGGCTTCGTTTTCGAGAATTGGATTCAGGGTTTCTCTAAAGGTTCTTATACCATTAGTTTCTCTGGGATTGAAAAGGTAAAATCCGCCGCCGTAAACGAAAAATCTATCTGAGAAGCTGCGATAAAACTGAAAGTCGGCGGTAAATCCAAATCCGCCATCACCAGGCTGTATAGATTGATCAACAGGTCTCACCTGTGGAGAACCTTCTGGCCCAACATTATAGAAAATATCGGTGGCATTATAATTTCCGGTAGGTAATTTAATTCCCAAGCCAATGGCAATATTTCCATTTATATTAGTGATAGGATCCAAAAGCCAATAACCGGCACCTAGTCTAATATCTCCCAATCCCCGGGAAAAAGTCATATTGCGCTCCTGCCTGCCGTGTTCATACAAGCTGGACCGCTCGTTCAAAATAAAAGGCAAAGTGATGGCAGCAAAAAGCCGGTCGCTGAGTCAATAATTCAGGCTAAAATCCCAGGAGTGGGAATAATTTATAACTTCGGTATTATTAGACACTCTATCGGGTTCTTCTTCTGTACCTTTAAAATGCCTAAAAGACTTGAAGTACCGGTAATTCATTCCAAGCTGAAGTTCTCCTTTATTTAATAGATTATTTTCTAATTCCTGACCCAGGCTACAGGAAAAATGCCTAATAGCCACACAGCCCTGGGCGGTAGCGAGATGTGGATACATTAAGAAAAAATTCAGGCCGATAAAAAACAAGAGTTTGGTAGTTTTATGCATATTTAAAATGTTTTTGTCCAAAATAAGAGCATCCTTTTTTTACAGCAGGATAAAGGGAAGTCAAAAAGATTAAGCAAGTATTAAATAGATTAAGGAAGATTTAATTTAAAGGGAGATAGGATAATTTTTAATAATATAGCAGCAGTTTGAAACGCAAAGAAATTTATATCGCTCTTTTTATTATTTCAGTTTTGGGATTGTTTGTTGTGCAATACCAGTACCTGAGAATTGGGCTTAATTTGGCCCAGGTTCAGTTTGAGCGTAAGCTGGAGCGGGTTGCTCAAAACCTAAGAAAAGATCTTTCAGAAGAGAATCAGCTAAGCTTTTTAATTCTTCAATCTTATAACGGAACTAATTATTTTAGCCTAAGCCGTGATAGCCTGCAGGATGCTTCAAGGCATTTCCTCAATGATTTGATTGAAGATAGACTTGCTCATCAAAATATAAAAACGGCTTATTCATTTAGTCTGACTTCTGAAGATGAAAGCATAAGTTTAAGCTCTCCCACCAAATTAGATTCAGAGGCTGAAGCTTTGGTTTATCCTGTAGACCTTATAGGCTATTTGCCTGAAAGTCTTGGGAAAGAATTAAAGTTACACTTAAAGTTTAATAATCTCAATCGCTATTTTCTTTCGCAATTAAACGGGCTATTAATCCCCGGATTACTTTTTTTAGCCATTATTATATTTGTCCTTATATGGGTGTTTCGGCATTTTTATTTGCAGCGAAATATTATAAGTGTTACCCACGATTTTATTAATAATCTTACCCATGAACTTAAAACACCGGTTTTTTCAATTGGGGTCGCTACCAAAATTCTGGAGACTGAGGTTAACCGGGAAAAGCGAACTGTAGTAGCAGGCCATATTCGAAAACAACTGGAGCGTTTAAATCGGCATATAGACCAGGTAATGGAACTTGCAGGATTGGAAAGCAAGAAAAATATTATGCAATTTGAATCTATCGACCTGGAACCTGCCATCCTGGAGTGCTGCAAAAATTTCGAGATGCAGGCAAAACTGGAGGGTTTTAAATTCAGCTATGATTTGACGCCTGGGCCTTACGATGGTCGGTTTGCGATTTCACATATAGAAAATTCAGTAAATAATTTACTGGATAATGCCAGGAAGTATGCAGATTTTCCTGAAATTAAACTCTCAACCCAAATTAAAAACCACCATCTTTATGTTGAGATTCAGGATAATGGCCAGGGAATTTCTGAAAAAGACCAGGCTCGCATATTCAAAAAGTTTTACAGGGTAGGCCAGGGAAATCTTCATAAAGTAAAAGGGTTCGGACTGGGTTTAAGCTATGTAAGGGAAGTGATTCGAAAACATCGCGGAAAAATTGAATTAAAAAGCAAAATAGACCAGGGCACCCTGGTGAAATTAATAATACCTTTAAGATCGTGAAGAATAGAGCTTATAAAATTTTGCTGGTAGAAGATGATGATTCTCTGGGATACCTGTTATCTGAATATCTCAAACTAAAAGCTTTCGATTTAATTTGGAGTCAAACCGGAAAAAAATCCCTTGAGCTGCTCGATAGTCTTAGCTTTGACCTAATAATTCTGGATGTTATGCTTCCCGACATAGACGGTTTTGAACTGGCAAAGCGAATTAGAGTGAATTTCCCCAACCAGGCTTTTATATTTTTAACCGCCCGTTCCATGAAAATCGATGTGCTTAAAGGCTTTTCCCTGGGTGCCGTAGACTACCTGAAAAAACCTATTGATGAAGAAGAACTGGTAACGCGTATTCAGGTGCTATTGTCCCGGTTGCAGCCTACTAATGCTGAAAGCTCTTCTGAAATTTCTGAATATAAATTAGGAGAATACTCGCTAAATCTTAAAAATCAGGAATTAGTCTTCAGAGGTGAACCCATACACCTAACTACAAAAGAACATAAGTTATTGGTTTACCTAATTCAGCAACAAGGTAATTTATGCAGCCATAAGGAAATCCTGGAATTGCTTTGGGGGAAGAATGATTATTTTAACCGGAAAAGTTTAAACGTATTTATTTCACATCTGCGTAAATATCTTAGTCGTGATGACAGGGTGAGTATAGAAAACTCACACGGAAAAGGATTTAAACTAATGGTCAGGGAATAAAGGTTTCAGATTCTTAAGCCTTTCCCAATTTTCTTCAGTATTTAATATTTTATTATACCTCAAATCATAGCAAGATTAACTCAAAGCACCTAAACAGGCAAATATGGGTTAAGCTTTCTATAAGGGCCTTTTAAAAAGTGTTTATAAGAGCTAAGTTCGTGATATGATAAAGCAAAAATTATTTAATGATACCGCTACGGCATTCCGTTTAAAATCAGATTTAGAACTCAAGCGCGCAGTCTTGCTTTTTGGGGTAATGGGAAAACCTTTTCTCATTAAACCGGGCATAGCCTTTACCAAATTTGCCTTAAAGGCCAAACTCCCGGTGCAACCACTAATAAAAAATACCATTTTCGATCAATTTTGCGGCGGCATAAGCATCGATGATTGCAAACCGATTATCAGGGAAATGGATGAGGTAAATCTTTCCAGTATTCTGGATTATTCGGTAGAAGGAAAAGTGAATGAGGAGGAATTTAATTCGGCCTTCGAGGTGAAGAAAGAACTCATTGCCCTGGCCAAAGAACAATCTGAAGTGCCTTTTGCCATTTTTAAACCCACAGCCCTGGGGCGTTTTGAAATCTGGAAAAAATTGAGCAGTAAAATCAGCCTGAATTCTGAAGAAAGCGATGAATGGGAACGTGTTAAAGAAAGAGTGGAAGGTCTTTGTAAGGAAGCCAGCAGACTTGGGGTGAGGTTGTATGCCGATGCTGAAGAAAGTTGGATGCAGGATGCAGCAGATGACCTGATGGAGGAAATGATGCGCAGGTATAATAAAGAAGATGCGTTGATTTTTAATACTATCCAGTGCTATCGTTGGGATAGGCTGGAATATATAAAGCAGCTGCATAAAAAAGCACAAAAGGAAGGTTTTAAAATAGGGGCCAAGGTAGTGCGTGGTGCCTATATGGAGAAAGAAAACAAACGAGCCCGAAAATATGGCAAAAAATCTCCTATATGTAAAAATAAGGAAGCAACCGATGTAAACTTTAACAGCGTAATGGCCTATTGCCTGGACCATTTAGATGATTTTTCGATATTTATAGGTACTCATAATGAGATGAGTAACTATCTGGCCTTGCAGATTATGGAAGATCAAAATATTGCTAAAGATGATCCCAGGGTTTGGTTTAGTCAGCTTTACGGGATGAGCGATCAGATTAGCTATAATCTTGCTAAGCGAGGCTATAACACGGCTAAACTGGTGCCCTTTGGCCCGGTTACAGATGTGGTGCCTTATTTATTAAGAAGAGCCGAAGAAAACTCTTCAGTAAAAGGACAAACCAACAGGGAATTGAGCTTGTTGAATGGAGAAATAAGCCGTAGAAAAGCCACTCCGGAAGTCAAAGAGCAGATTCCGGCCTAAGCTTTTATATTCTTAGATCCCCAACATTCTAAGTTTTAAAATAATCCTGTTCGATTAAATTGGGCAGGATTTTTTATTGTTAAGAAACCTATACCGACAATGGTTGAGAATCTCGAGGCGAGCTGGAATAATATTTTAAATACTGATGAATTTGTGCGAGTGGCCAATAATGAATTTGCATACATTCAAAGCACCTATACTCTGAGGCCAAGTCAGATACTTATAAGTATGAAATTTTCTTTTTAAAGAAATTAAAAAATAAAAAGGCATCCTGAAAATGGACTGCCCTCTGGTATTCCCATTTTGAATTTAATTCGAAAAAAGATACCGGTTAAATTTATGTAACTTAACCAGGTGCGAGTTTATAGCTAGTTTAAGGTTAATCGCTATTCTAATTGAAAATACTAATTAAAAAATGTGTGGTTTTTGAGGTTGACAAAACCTGCGCTTTTTGAATCCCAATTAAAAATGAATAGAATTCTAATTTATTTCGGTTTTATTTTCTTTCTGTTAAGCTGTAAATCCATAGATGAAGATAAAACTGTCGTTGAATTTCAAATAGCAAATATAACCACCAATGAAATTACAATTTCAAATGGATTTCAAGACTATCAACATAAAATTAAAAGTAATAGTAAAGGAACAGTTACTTTAGCTGATACACTTAGCCTGCCATTCTCTGGATACTACAACCTATTTTTTAATCGAAATAGTATTCCCATATACTTAAGGCGCGGAACAAAAACAAAAATTCAAATTGATCCATATTTCTATAACAAAATCTCTTATTCAGGAGATTCTAAAGAAGAAAACGAATACCTGCTTAAAAAATTAAAACTAAAAAAAGCATTTAATGAAAGACCAATTTTCACTAAAAAAGAGGCTGAATTTTTAGAGGAATTATTTAAGTACAAGAAAAATATCGTTCAATCTTTGAATGATGCCGATGTCCAGGCTGATTTTAAAAAGCAGGAAATAAAGCAAATTGATTATGAAATAGCTTCTCAGCAACTTCTATATCCAAAAATACATACTAATCTAAAAGGTGACTATCCAGATTTGAGTGACGATTTTTATAAAAATCTGAATTCATTAGACTTCACTGACACTTTGAGTTATTCACTTTCTCATACCGGTAGATATCCTTCGATGGTAAATTTTTATTATGAGAAATTGGCAATGGATAAACGCAAAGAATATGGGAATAATGTAGTTCTTGCTTACCTAAGAGAAATAGATAAAGATTTTCCAAACGGAGATGTAAAAGATGATCTATTTCGGCGTAAAATGATATATGGATTAAAACAGGGTCCAAACCTGGATAATATTTTTAATCTCTATAAGAATTCACTTAGAAAACAGGAATACATCGATGCTATTACTGAGCAATATTTAGCATTAAAAAACTTACATATAGGCAATGAGGCTCCAAATTTTGCTCTGGAAAGTTTGAATGATGAAATTATAAGTTTAGAGAGCCTAAGAGGGAAAAACGTTTATATAGATGTTTGGGCCACCTGGTGCGGCCCCTGTATTAAAGAACTCCCTGCTTTTAAAAGAATGGCAGAAAAATATGAAGATATAGAATTTGTATCTATTTCAATCGATAGAAAAAAAGATTATGAAAGATGGAAGAGAGTGATTAAAAAATATGGCTTAACCAATACCCAACTGATAGCTTATGATAATTCTGATTTCCAAAAACACTATGCCGTCGTAGAAATACCCAGGTATATTTTAATCGATAAAGAAGGAAAAATAGTGTCTTTAGATGCACCTAAGCCTTCCAATGTAGATTTTGAACGGGTTTTAAATTGATAAGCTTAATCCCAAAAAAACTTGCAAACCCTGTGATTACGGGATTTTTAATTGAGACCTAGAGTATAAAATCAAGAGGGAGTGGCTGTGTTTTCACGAGTGAAGATGGTTTTGCAGGTTTAACTTCCCATTTCTCTAGTATGGTTTATCTAAACGGGTCGTTTATTTAAGAAAGCTCTGCCTGAACCTGTTTTTAGGTGTTTTTCAAAAGCAAAAGCCTTATATTTATCTTGGCAAACAATTTGTGCGATCTGAACTTCCGGTAATCTATATTGGGTAGACTCCACTTTTCCTGTATTATGTTCCTTATTTCTACGGGCAAAATTAGAGGTACAACCAATGTAAATTAAATCGTCACTACATCTTAGTAAATAAACAGTCCAATTATCCATTTTTTTTAAAATAAATCACAGTGGACTGTGTTCACAGAAGCTCGCCAGAGTAAATCAAAATTAGGGAAATGGTCTAAAAAAAAGCTCGCCTTCGCTCAAAAAAAATGAGCTTCGGCGAGCGAAGGTGGAGTCGGAGGGAACGACCATTTTTGAAAATTTACTGCATTTAAAGGTCTTACCAGAGGCCTCTAAAAATTGGTCACCGGATTGGTCTCGCTTTAACAAAATTTAACTTTTTGGAAGATGCAATTGTACATTTTTCTTTCGTATGCCTATAAAACTATATGGTTAAATAAATCTAATATGTAATAGCTCCGATCTTGTCTGACAGTTAAGAGTTTTTTTAGGCATTTTGATTCTTGGAATAATTCTGATTTAGGG
>NZ_JBSYGH010000009.1:115558-154271 GCF_054121495.1 Salegentibacter haimaensis | reverse complement strand
GAAAACAATAACATTGTAAAACTGCCTAAAGCACGAATAAAAAAAGACCGTCTAAAAATAGCTTTTAAGACGGCCTCAATAATTTATGATTTTTATTACTTTTTTAATAATATTTTATATTCATAAGCCTGCAACTCCATTTCCTGATTTTCCTGAAGTTCCAGTTCGGCCTCATTCATATAATCTTCAAAAGCTCCTTCCAGCTCAAGGTCAAAATTCAGCGCTTCACCGCTTATATTCGCAATATAAACCAGCTCTTCTCCATCTTTTTCCCTTTTAAAGGCAAGTACTTTTTCTTCTTCTGAAGTAGAAAGCTTCTCATAAGAAGCAGCTTCCTTTGCACCGTGAAGCGCCTTATTCTCATTCTTCAGCTTCCCGAGTTTAACGAGCTTGGGCCAAACCTCTCCTTTTTGCTTCGGAATTGAGTCTTTTTCAAAGAACTTTAACCTGTGATCCATATCATATTCCTGCCCGCTATAAATAAGCGGCATTCCCGGAAGCGTATAGCTCAATGCCAGCATAGCTTCGGCAGCTTCTCCCATACGTTCTTTCACGGTACCATTCCAGGAATTTTCATCGTGATTGGTCACGAAATTCATCAAATAATCATCGTCCTGGTAAGTGGTATCGATCTTCTGCATATAGGCATCCCAGTCTTTTGCTGTTTTTTTGCCCTGGGCCATTTCATTCATTATGTGATGCCCTTCCCAGTTATAGCCCATATCAAAGGCTTCGTGGAATAAATCTTTTTTCTCAGACTCTGCCAGCATAAACAGGGGTTTGTGCTCTTCGAGTTTTTTGCGCGCCTCTACCCAGAATTCGGTTGGCACCTCCCCGGCAACATCGGCCCGAAAACCGTCTATCTCATACTGCTCTACCCAAAATTCCATCTCTTTGGTCATCGCTTTCCAAAGTTCCTTATTATCGTAATTAAGGTCTGCAACATCGGTCCAGCCCCAGCTTTCTCCGGTACCTGGGTCTATGGGATCTATAATCTCTCCGGCTTCGTTTTTGGTATAGAAATCGGGGTTTTCCTCCATCCAGTGATGGTCCCAGCCGGTATGGTTGGCCACCCAGTCTAAAATCACGTACATCCCGTTTTCGTGGGCGGTATCTACCAGGTCTTTAAAATCTTCCAAACTACCAAATTCGGGGTTTACGTCGGTGTAGTCTGCAATGGCATAATAGCTACCCAGGTACTTTTTTCTTTCTTCTTCATCTTCGATATCTTCTACAGAAAGATCTCCGGTAGCTTTTCGGTTTTTCATCGAAATTGGGTAAACCGGCATAAGCCATATTACCTTCACCCCTAATTCTTTTAACTGCGGAATATCTTTGGTAAAGGCTTCAAAAGTGCCTTCAGGCGAATACTGCCTTATGTTGGCTTCATAAATCACAGCCGACTCCAGGGCTTCGTTGCTTACCTCGGCCATACTATCTTCGTTTTGATCTTTTTTTGACACGCTGGTCTTAGGTTCGTTTTTACAGGAAACCAGAAGCACCATAAGGGCCATTATTAATGAAAACTGTCTCATAATCTATATAAATTTAGTTGATTTTTGTAGTGAAAAGGTAAACCCCTCTTTCAGGTAAATTAAGCTGGTTGTTCAATAGCATTTTTTCTCCTGAAATAATGTTGCTGAAGTTTTTTCCTTCGAGCCCCAATTCGCTGAAACGTTCGAGGTCGAGCTCAAAAGCCTCCTCATTTTTATTCAGAATAATCACCACATCTTCAGCTTCAATTTGTCTGGCCAGGACATAAACTCCATCCTGCGGGGCGAAATGTTTGGTTTTTCCTGAATGAATAGCTTCACTGGTTTTACGGTAATTCAGCAGTTTCTTCAGGAAATTCTGCATTTCGAGTTTGTCTTCAGCCAATCCTTCGCCGGTAAAGGCGTTTGTATCGTGGTCGTCCCATCCGCCGGGAAACTCGGTACGAATAAGCCCGTGATCCCCGGGTTTAGCTGTGTCGTCCATAAGAATCTCGGTTCCGTAGTAGATTTGAGGCGTACGGGGCAGTACCAGCATATAGGCTACAGCCATTTTGGTTTTGGCCATATCTTCGCCCAGCTGAGTGTAAATTCTGCTTTTGTCGTGATTATCGGGAAAGATCATAATATCTTCCGGGCGTTCATAGGCAAAATCATTAGCCAGAGCTTCATAAATTTTGTTTAAACCGCTACCCCAACCTTCTTCTTCGCTAAGCCCTTTGACAATTTCCCCCTGCATCGCAAAATCCATAGTAGATCGCAGGTTAGACTCATATCCATCCTTATTTTTCGTGCCATCCTGCCAGTATCGAATTAAAAGAGGATTGTAACTCCACTCCTCGCCTACGATATTGAAATCGGGATATTCCTTCATAATTGCACCAGCCCATTCGCTCATAAAAGCTTTGTCGGGATAAGGATAGGTATCCTGGCGAATGCCGCCCAGCCCAAGCACTTCAATCCACCAAATCGAATTCTGAATAAGATATTTGGCCATAAAAGGATTCTCCTGGTTCAAATCTGGCATAGTATCTACAAACCAACCTTCGTTCATTTGTTTTCTATCCACTTCAGCCGCATAAAAATCCTGATTGGTGGTGCGCACGTGATTGGATTTGGTGATTTCTTTGCCGGCTTCAAAATCTTCCTGGTAATTTAACCAGTCTTTAAAAGGCAGGTCATCCATCCACCAGTGACCTGAACCAATATGATTGGCTACCTGGTCCATAATCAATTTTATTCCTTTGTTTCTGGCCTTATCGGCTAATTCAATATATTCTTCCAAAGTTCCAAAGCGGGGATCTACCTGGTAAAAATCGGTCATGGCATAACCGTGGTAAGAACCCGACTCCATATCATTTATGAGGAGCGGGGAAGACCAAAGCGCAGTAAAGCCCATTTCTTCGATATAATCCAAATGATTTATTATCCCGCGAATGTCGCCACCGTGACGCCCGTAATCATCATCCCGGTCGATCTTTTTCTCGCGTAAAGAAGGATCTTCATCGTTTGAAGGATCACCATTGGCAAACCTGTCGGGGGTGATAAGGTAAATCGCGTCGGTATTATCAAAACCTTTAAAATGAGCTTCAGGACGGCTTCTTTCTTTAATTTCATAAGCCAGCTCCTGGCTTGCCCCCGATTCCAGCTCTAGATTAAAAGTGAGTTTTTCGGGCGCAGAGTTTTCGGTCAAAACCAGGTCCAGAAAAAGATAATTTTCACTATTTACCCGGTGTACCTTTATGAGCTCGACCCCTGCAGCATCAAGGCTTACCTCAGCTTTACCGATATTCTTTCCGTAGAGCATTAACTGAAGTTCTTCGTCTTCAAAACCGGCATACCAGTGTGGGGGTTCCACCCGTTCTACCTGCGCTGAAGCCGATAAAGTCACAAAAAGACATATAAATAAGACAATTTTTTTCATATTCAATCAATTAAAAAAACCCGCAAACCAATGGCCAATCCTTAGAGTTCACGGGTTCGGCATTATACAGTTAACTCTTTACCGGGAGTTATTTCGAGATTCTTTCCGTTTAACTTCAATTCTATTGAGGAGTCACCTTCAAGGAAAAATGAAGTGTTCTCTGCAGTTACCGTTACTTTCAAAATTTGCTCTCTAAAGTTCACCTTAAAAGAATAGGCCTGCCATTCAGCCGGAATACGCGGATTAAATGAAAGTTCATCGTTCACTACCCTCATTCCGCCGAAACCTTCTACGATACTCATCCAGGTACCGGCCATACTGGTAATGTGACAACCCTGTTCTACTTCGTTGTTGTAATCATCCAAATCCAACCTGGAGGTTCTAAGGTAAAATTCATAGGCCTGTTCCATTCTTCCCAAAACCGCTGCTTGAATGCTATGCACACAGGGCGACAGGGATGATTCGTGAACGGTAAAGGGCTCATAGAATTCATAATGTTTCTTAAGATCTTCTTTGCTGAAGTGATCTTCAAAGAAATAGAAGCCCTGCAACACATCGGCCTGTTTGATATAACAGCTTCGAAGAATGCGATCCCAACTCCATTTTTGATTTATTGGCCGCTGCTTTTTGTCCAGCTTGCTTACAGGTTTAAGCTCTTTATCCAAAAATCCATCCTGTTGCAAATACACTCCTTTTTCTTCTGAATAAGGGAAATACATTTCTTCGGCTACTTCTTTCCAGGCGATTAATTCTCCATCACCGAGTTCGGTATGACCAACAATGCGCTCGTAGTCTTCAGGATAGCCATCCTTAACTTTTTCAAGGGTTTCCAGGGTGTATTCCAGGCACCATTTGGCGATATAATTGGTGTACCAGTTATTGTTTACGTTATTCTCGTACTCGTTAGGCCCGGTAACTCCCAACATTACATACTTTTTCTTTTGATTGCTGAAGTTCACCCTTTGCTGCCAAAACCTTGCGATGGCGATCATCACTTCCAGACCTTTCTCGGGAATATAATCGAAGTCGCCGGTATAGCGCACGTAGTTGTATATGGCATAAACCATAGCCCCGTTTCGATGAATTTCCTCGAAAGTAATTTCCCATTCATTATGGCTTTCTTCCCCATTCATTGTTACCATTGGGTACAATGCCGCACCCCCGGTAAAGCCGAGTTTTTCAGCGTTTTCAATCGCTTTATCCAATTGGTTGTAACGATAAGTAAGCAAATTCCTGGCTACTTTTTGATCTTTGGTGGCCATATAGAAAGGAATGCAATAGGCTTCGGTATCCCAGTACGTGCTTCCGCCATATTTCTCGCCGGTAAAACCTTTAGGGCCAATATTTAATCTTTCATCTTTCCCGCTATAGGTTTGATTGAGCTGAAAAATATTAAAACGAATTCCCTGCTGCGCCTTTACATCTCCTTTAATGCTGATATCGGCCATTTCCCAGGTCTTTGCCCATTCGTTTTTTTGCTCCTGCAGCAGCTCATCATAACCCGTCGCGATTGCATCGCTTAAGACCGATTTCGCTGCTGGTATAAGGCCATCACGCTTATGATTCATATCGGTTACATATCCGGCATACTTCTTCAGGCTTATTTTTTCACCTTTTTGAGCCTTTACTTTATAGTGAAGACCCAGCCTATCCTCTGTTTTTTCTTCGGAAGCTGAAATTGTTAGTTTTTCACCCTGCTTCCAGATTTCAGATTGCATATAGGTGCACACGTGAAATTCGGTCTTCAAAGTTTTGGAAAGAATGAAGCCCTGGTCTGCTTCCGAAGAAACCTCAAGAGTCTTCCAGAAACGTTCTTCCCAGTTAGCATCGGTGTTGGTAATGCCCCCATCGAGATAAGCTTCAAATTCGAGTTCGGCATCACTATTAAGCACTTCAACTTCATAATTGATCACCCCAAGTTCATCACGCTTAAGGGAGAGAAAACGGGTGGCAATTACGCTGATCTCTATATCATTAGGCAGGGTAGCGATAAAACTGCGCTTATGATAACCTTCTTTCATATTGAGTTCCCTACGAAAATCCTCAACCTTTTTACAGGTAAATAAATCCAGAGACTCGCCATTAACCTTCAGGTTAATTCCTATCCAGTTGGGAGCGTTGAGCACCTTGGCGAAATATTCGGGATAGCCGTTTTTCCACCAGCCTACTTTGGTTTTATCGGGGTAATACACCCCACCTATATAACTGCCCTGAAAACTGGGGCCGGTATAGGTTTCTTCAAAATTGGCTCTTTGCCCCATTGCACCATTCCCGATGCTAAAGAGACTTTCAGACGATTTTACCTTTGCAGGGTCAAAACCTTCTTCTATAATCGACCATTCATCCGGTTGTATATAATCCTGATTCATGCTATTCTTTTGTAAGTATTTTTTCTAAAAATTCGTTATCGATTTCCGTAAAGTCGGAAAACACGTATTGAGCTTCTCCCAAAGTTTTCTTTTCTCCAATCCCGATGCTAAGCATCCCGGCGCGATTTGCGGCCTGTACCCCTGCTACTGAATCTTCAAAAACAACACTGTTTCCCGGAGAAACACCTATTTTCTCTGAAGCAATTAGGAATACTTCAGGGTCTGGTTTTGCTTTAGTCACATCGGTACCATCTACAATCGCATCAAAATCGTCTAGAAGCTGTATTCTCTCCAGAATGGTCCTGGCATTTTTGCTGGCCGAGCCCAAAGCAATTGGCACCTGATTTTTCTTTAAAAACTCCAGTACCCGTGGCACACCCGGTAAAATCTCGCTTTCATCCATCTTATCTACATAAGAGAGATAATTTTCATTTTTTAAGGCCATTTGGCGCTTAAATTCGGCTTCTGAAAGTTCCATCTCTCCCCAGGCCAGTATTTTCTTCAGCGATTCTACCCGGCTTACGCCTTTAAGCTGCTCGTTTTGAGCTTCAGTGAAATCGAAACCCAGATCATTAGCCAGCTTTCGCCAGGCCAGAAAATGGAATTTAGCCGTATCTACTATCACTCCGTCTAAATCGAAAATCACTCCTTTATTCTTCATATTCTTTTTCATTAAATTTTTACTTCTACGGGTTCGTCTACATCGTGAATTCTAAGGGTTAACAAAGCCGCGATAAGAAATGCCACCCCACTGGTCACCAAAGCCCAAATCGGATTTCCGCCGTAAAGATATTTTACCATAGGCCCACCAATAAGCGCGTTCACAATTTGCGGGATTACGATAAAGAAATTGAAAATTCCCATATACACTCCCATTTTTCTTGATGGAATCGAGCCTGCGAGAATCGCGTATGGCATAGCAAGGATACTCGCCCAACCAATCCCAATTCCCAGCATCGATAATAGAAGCCAGTATTCGTTTGGCATGATATATATTGAAAGCAAACCAAGCCCTCCGATCAACAGAGAAACAGTATGCGTTGCTTTTCTTCCAATTTTAAGCGCGATTGCCGGAAGGAAAAATGCAAATACTGCCGAAACGGCATTATACACGCCGAATAAAACTCCTACCCAATCTCCGGCATCCTGGTAGGTTTCACTGCTGTTATCGCTAAGCGGTAAATCATAGATATGATGTGCTATGGCAGGAGTAGAAAACACCCACATCCCAAATAATCCAAACCAGGAAAAGAATTGCACCCAGGCCAATTGCCGCATAGTAAACGGCATTTTGGCAAAGTCGCTAAAAATATCCAGCAGGCTGGATTTTTTCTCTTCTTCGGGAATTTCTTCTGGCACGTGATCATCCATCGAATCCAATTCGGCTGGCGTATATTCTTTGGTAGTAAATACTGTTACCAAAATACTCCCCACCAAAATCGCGGCGCCAATCACGAAAGACAGTAACAGGTTTAATGGTACTTCCCCGGCCACAGTTCGGTTGCTGATATCGAACCAATTTGTGAGCACATAGGGCAACCAGGAACCAATTACGGCACCTATTCCAATAAGCACGGTTTGCACCGAAAAGCCAAGAGTTCTTTGATCGGAAGGCAAATTATCGGCCACCAGGGCACGAAAAGGTTCCATCGCAATATTAAAGGAGGCATCCATTACAAAAAGCATCCCTGCACCTACCCAAAGCGAGGGGAGGATTGCAGTGAACATATCGGCATTGGGCATAAGTATAAGCCCGGCAGCGGCTAAGATCGCTCCGGTTAAAAAGAAAGGTCGACGCCTTCCCAGTTTGGTCCAGGTGCGATCGCTATAATAGCCGATTATAGGCTGAACTATAAGCCCGGTAACAGGTGCTACCAGCCAAAACCAGCTAAGCTCGTGCACATCGGCCCCGAAAATTTGTAAGATTCTACTCGCATTTGCATTCTGGAGAGCAAAACCCATTTGTATTCCCAGAAACCCGAAACTCATGTTCCAGATCTCCCAAAAACTCAAGGTTCGTTTTTGCATATCGTAAATTATTATGCGTTACGATAAGCGCTAAGACTTATCAAAACTTATTAGGTAGAAAGTAAAAATATAAGTTCTGATAGTGTTTAATGGCGGTAAATATATATAAAATTTATAAACCCACTTTAAAGTCAGGTTGAATTTATAAAGCCAAACCGCAAGATTTTCAAATCCTTGCAGGCGATAAGCATTAGTGTTTGGTAGACTCCCTTTTAATAAGATGGGTTTCTACTATGCTGGTTTTATAAGACTCTTCATCTTCCGGTTCGTTCTCAAGCCTGTCGATTAAAAGTCGGGCAGCTTCGGCACCCATTTGCTCGCCGTGCTGACTAACGGTAGTTAAACTTGGGATAAACCTTTTTGAGAGCTCTCCATCTGTAAAACCTATTACCGATACGTCGGTAGGCACTTCAAGCCCGTTTTCCTTTAATACCCTTATGGCCGAAACCGCAAAATGTTCGTTCACCGCAAACAATGCATCTACCTCCTTTCGTTTGAAAAACTTTCTGATTTCCTCCTCGCTGCGCTCCATATCTTCAATTTTCAGGATTAAATTTTCATCGACTAAAATCCCATTTTCTTCCAAAGCTTGAAGATAACCCTGGGTGCGCAATTTACCCACACTAATATAATCTACCGTAGAAATGAGGCCTATCTTTTTACTTCCAATATCGATTAGATGCTGTACCGCCTTTTTGGCTCCCAATACATCGTCTATAATTACCTTATCACAATTTATTTGATCTGAAACTCTATCGAAAAGCACCAAAGGCATCCCCTGATTAACTACTTCTATAAGATGATGATAGTCTTCTTTTTGCATGGTTTCCTTGGCCATAGAAATTATAAATCCGTCGGTGCTGCCATTGGCCAGCATCTCCAGGTTTAAAACCTCGCGATCAAAACTGTTATTGGAAAGACATACAATCACATTATATCCTTTTTCATTGGCCACCTGCTCTACCCCGCTAATTACCGTGGTAAAGAAATAATGCACGATCTCGGGAATTACAATACCTATGGTACGGGTTTTTCGGTTTTTGAGGCTTAGGGCAATATTATTGGGTTTGTAATTATATAGTTTGGCGAAGGCCTTGATTTTTTGCTTGGTATCCTCCCCAATTTCGGGGCTGTCCTTTAGCGCCTTCGATACCGTAGAAATAGATACTTCCAGCTCACGGGCAATTTGTTTCAGGGTTAATTTGGGCTTCATAAATTCTTGAAATTTGGTGTTCAAAAATGGGAACCTTGTAAAAATATCACAAAAAATACGGCTTTCGATAAAAACAAAAAAGTTTTCAACACTATAACGTTTTCGGAAGCCCGGGCCGCGTAAATACTCATTTCTTCACAATTCTTTTACATACTTTTAACCTCAGAAAGTAAAAATATAAGCCTAAAAATTAAAGTAAACTCAATTGAAAATTTATGAAAACATTTACTAAAAGCCTATTGCTGTTGCTCTTTATGCTGCCAATGAGCTTTTTTGCGCAGGAGACTGTGAGCGGAATGGTTAGCGAAAGTGCTACCGGCCTTCCGGTTCCCGGCGCAAACGTTATTGTAAAGGGCACCACCAATGGGACCGTGACCGATTTTGATGGTAATTATACCATCAACAACGTTTCCCAGGGGGATATTTTGGTATTTTCCTTCCTTGGTTTCGCCACCAGCGAAATCGTTTACGAAGGTCAATCTACTATAGATGTAGCTCTTAATGAAGACCAGGCAACCCTTGAAGAAGTAATTCTTATTGGATATGGTACCACCTCTGAACAGGATGCCACCGGATCGGTAGAAAAGATTTCGGCCGGGAAATTCAACCAGGGAGCTGTGGTTTCGCCTGAACAACTTATCGCCGGTAAATCGGCCGGGGTTAGAATTACCCCCGGTGGTGGTGCACCCGGTGAAGGAAGCGAAATTAGAATTCGTGGAGGTTCATCCCTTTCAGGAAACAACTCTCCACTTATCGTGGTAGACGGAATTCCCTTAGACCAGCGTGGTGTACAGGGAGTAAGAAACCAGCTAAACTCTATTAACCCTAACGAGATAGAAGATTTCGTGGTGCTTAAAGATGCCGCTGCTACCTCTATTTATGGTTCGCGTGCCTCTAACGGGGTTATTCTTATTACCACCAAAAAAGGTAGAAAAGGAGCCGACTTTAGAATGGAGTATGATTTGAAAGCTTCGGCCGGAAGAATTATCGATAAAGTAGATGTGCTTTCAGCCGATCAATTCAGAAACCTTATTAATAACACGGCTGGCACCGATCCAGATTTACTGGGAGAATATAATACAGACTGGCAGGACCAGATCTACCAAACTTCAGTAGGAGCTATTCATAACTTTACGGCTTCTCAGGGAATTGGTGATTTTCGCTATCGGGTAAACTTTAACCACACCGCTCAAACCGGGGTGCTTAAAACCGATTATTACGAGCGAAATGCGATTAACATCGCGCTAAACCAGGATTTGTTTGACAATCACCTGAAGCTTTCGTTAACTTCTAAAGGAATTGTAGACAATAATATATTTGCCGACCAGGGCGCTATTGGCTCTGCGGTGGCTTTTGATCCTACCCAACAGGTCTACGATGATAGCCTGCCTTTTGGCGGATTCTTTGAATTTAATACGATGAGCGGCGGAAGACTTATTCCTCAATTGCAATCTACCCGTAACCCGGTAGCTTTATTGCAAACCAACGATGCCCGCGGAAGAACCCGTAGAAATATCACCAACCTGAATGCCGAGTATAAATTCCACTTCCTTCCGGAATTGAAATTTAACGTAAATGCAGGTTTTGATTATTCTGAAAACAACGGTCATAACAAGCGCCCTGCCTTTGCAGCCGCGAATGGTTTATACCAACAGGGCAGAGACTTTGCAGAATATTATTCAGGAATAAACCGAAATACCTTACTGGATTTCTATTTCAATTATAACAATCAGATCGATTTCCTTGACACCAAGGTAGATTTAACTGCGGGACATTCTTTCCAGGAATTCTATATTCAGAGCGATACTGAATTAACTGTTCCTGAAGACCCCGGATATCGGGTAAACCCAAGGGAAATAAACAGAAATGTTTTGGAATCTTACTTCGCCCGTGCAAGTTTTGATATAAGTAACAAATACCTTATCTCGGGAAGCATTCGAAGAGATGGTTCCTCAAGATTTGGAGGAGACAATCGCTGGAGTTATTTCCCTTCGGTTTCTGTAGGTTGGAAATTGCATAATGAAGATATATTTTCTGGGATAGACGCCCTGTCTCAACTTAAACTTCGTGGAGGTTATGGGGTAACCGGTAACCAGGAGATTGGTCCTAACTACGGCTTTATAGGAGTATATTCCCCAAGTGTTGGTGGGGCTCAGTACCAGTTTGGCAACACCTTCTTTCCTACTCTTAGACCTGAAGCCTTTGATCAAAACCTCAAATGGGAAGAACTTAAAACCTATAACATAGGTATAGATTTTGGCTTTTTCAACAATCGTTTAAGCGGTACCGTAGAGGCCTACTCAAGAGAGACCAAAGACCTTTTGGCTCAGGTACCAATCCCTGCAGGGGCTAACCTTTCAGATTTACTGGTAACCAACGTGGGACAAACCACCAGTAGAGGTATTGAAGTTGGACTTAACGGAGCTATTATCCAGTCTGAAGATTTCAACTGGGACCTTAATTATAACATCACCTTCCAGGAACTGGAAATCACCAGGCTTTCTCTGGGAGAAAACCCCGATTTCTTTATCCCTCAGGGAGGAATTAGCGGAGGTACAGGAAACAATATCCAGCTTTGGAAAGAGGGTTACGATCCTTCTACGTTCTTTGTTTTCCGTCAGGTTTATAACAACGAAGGTCGTCCTATTGAAGGTGCCTATGTAGATGTAAACGGAGACAATCAAATCACTGAAGCCGATAAGGTTCCTTACAAAAAGGCAAACCCCGATTTCTTTATGGGACTTACCAGTACAATGAACTACAAGAATTTCGATATGAGCTTTACCTTTAGAGGAAGTTTTGGACATTATATGTACAACAACACCCAAAGTGGTAATGGCTTTGTGACTGCAGGAACTGTAACCCCGCAGCCATATTATTCAAATTTGAATGCCAATGTACTGGAAACCAACTTTGTGAACAATCAGCTTTTCTCAGATTATTATATTCAAAGTGCCGATTTCGTGAAACTGGATAACCTTTCTATAGGTTACCTTTTCCCGGGTGAGAAAGTTGATTTTAGAACCAGCCTTACCGGAACCAATCTTTGGACCATCACCAATTACGAAGGTTTGGATCCTGAAATTCCGGGTGGTATAGACAATAACTTCTATCCAAGAGCGACCAATATTGTACTTGGATTGAATATCATATTTTAAGAAATAACATTTTAAACATAGACCTATGTTGAATAAAAGCAAATCAATTTTAATCCTTTTCCTCGCCCTGGGTATTGTTTGGGGCTGTGAAAAAGATTTGGAATTGCAACCTGAAGATAACAGGCAAACGGCTGAGAGCACTTTTGAAGATCCTGAATCTTACAAGCAGTTTTTAGCTAAATTATATGCCGGGCTTGCTGTAAGTGGACAGCAAGGTCCCGCAGGAAACCCCGATCTGGTAGGATTAGACGAAGGTTTTTCTCAATACCTTCGCCTTTACTGGATGTTGCAGGAACTCACCACCGAAGAAGCCGTAATTGGCTGGAACGATGGTACAATTAAAGACCTGCACGCACAAAACTGGACCGCAGGAAACGAGTTTATTAGAACTATGTATTCGCGTATTATGTACCAGGTAGCGCTTACCAACGAATATTTAAGACAAACCGCTCCCGAAGTTTTGGAAAGCAGAGGGCTAACCGGCGAAAACCTTGCCAGAGTGCAAACTTACCGTGCCGAGGCAAGATATCTTAGAGCTTTGCATTACTATCATGCTTTAGATCTCTTTGGTAACCCTCCTTTCGTGACCGAAGAAGACCCGATTGGGGCCTATTTACCTGAGCAAATTCGCAGACCTCAGCTATTTGAATTTGTAGAGAGCGAATTATTGGCTATTGAAAATGAAATCCCTGAAGTAGCTTCTCAGGAATACGGGAGAGTAAACAAGGCAGGAGTTTGGATGCTTTTAGCCAAACTTTACCTTAATGCTGAAGTTTACACCGGTTCTTCGATGTATGACCAGGCCTTAACCTATTCTGAACGTGTAGTTAATTCAGGCTACAACCTGGTTGATGACTATCAGAAATTATTTTTAGCTGATAATGATATAAATGGTGCTCAAAATGAGATCATTTTCCCTATTACCTTCGATGGGCAGGCAACTCAATCTTATGGCGGAATGTCTTTTATAGTACACGCAGCCGTTGGAGGCGATATGGATCCTGAAGATTTTGGAGTAAGCAGCGGCTGGGCCGGCTTGCGAACTACCTCTACCCTTGTGGAATACTTCCCGGATGAGGCAGAATCTGATGACCAGAGAGCCTTATTTTTTACTGAAGGTCAAACCAAAGAGATCAGAGACCTTTCCAGCTTTACCGATGGTTATGCCGTAGCCAAGTATAAAAATGTACGCAGCGACGGGCAACCCTGGAGAGATAATACAGGAGAATTTGTTGATATAGATTTCCCGCTTTTCCGTCTGGCCGATGCATATTTGATGTATGCTGAAGCTTATATTAGAGGAGGCGGCGGAAGCGCTGAAGTTGCAACAAACCTCATCAATGAATTAAGAGAAAGAGCTTATGGGGATAACAGCCGCAATATTTCTTCTGGCGACCTGACTGAAGATTTCATCCTGGCCGAAAGAGCCCGGGAGCTATACTGGGAAGCCCACCGAAGAACAGATCGTATTAGATTTGGTCAGTTCTCAGATCGCGGTATCTGGCCCTGGAAAGGCAATGTTCCGCAGGGAGCAACTACCGGCGCCCATAGAGACCTAATGCCAATCCCGGCTACCGATCTTGGTGTAAACACCAACCTTACTCAAAACGACGGATATTAATATAACTGAATAACGATTAAAAAAATAACGATGAAACATTTTTCAATTTTCTTACTGGCCATAGTTGCTGTACTGGGATTTTCATCCTGCGAGCACGATGACGATATCGTCTTTGTAGCTCAACCCGACCCTGAAGGTATAAGTTTTACCAACTCATTTCAGGAGGTATACCTTTTAACCAATGCTACCCGCAATAACCTGGCAGAGCGTTTTGTATGGAACGAGGTAGATTTTGATGCCCCTACCACTATCACTTATGAATTACAGGGATCATCAGACCAGGACTTCGAAAGTTTTAATATTCTGGGAAGTACCGGCAATAATAATGTAGGGGTAAGTGTAGCCCAAATGTTGAGCCTGGCAGAAGAAGCCGGGTTGGATAACGACCCGAATACTGAAGCCCCAAACACTGGTGACCTATATTTTAGAGTAGTGGCTTTTGCAGGAAACGGCCAGGGCAATGAGCTTTCTGAAATGTCAGATGTGCAGAACCTTACTGTAGAATTGCCTGAAAGCGGTGAAGAGGAAGAAGAAGCCAAGCCTAATCTTTTCTTTGTTGGAGACGCTACCGCTGCCGGATGGAACCCCAACAACAATAACACTCCAATGTTCCGTGATGCTGAAAATGATGATATTTTCTACTTCCAGGGAAGATTTGCCGGAGGTGATGGCGTAGAAGGATTTAAACTTCTTGAAATGCTGGGCGCGTGGCAACCACAATGGGGAGGAACCGATGGCGTACTTGCTGTAAACCGCGGTGATAGCGACGACCCTGCTGCATTTAAAGTAGAAGATGATGCTTATTACTCCTTAATGGTTAATCTTGATGAGATGACTTATACCTGGGAAGAGGTAGATGAGGCCGACGCCACCATATATGACAGTATTGGCGTAATTGGTGACTCCACTCCGGGAGGCTGGGATGATGATACCGATATGACCCAGTCGGAATTCGATCCCCACATTTGGTATATTAACGGTATTGAACTCGGTGACGGTGAATTTAAATTTAGAGCCGATGATGCCTGGGACGATAACTGGGGAGTTAATGCCGGGCTTAGCGGACAAGCTTCTTACGGGTCTCCGGATAATATGACTGTTACAGCTGGTACTTACGACATCTGGTTTAACAGCCTTGATGGTCGCTATATTGCCATTCCACAGGAATAATTATAATGCTTAATTCAAAAGGCTGCCTTAGCGCAGCCTTTTTTAATTCTTGAAATATGAAAAAAACAAAATTTATTTTTCCGGCACTATTAGGGCTTTTACTGGGTTTGAGCGCTTGTTCTACCGATGATGCTCCTGTGGTAGACCCAGATGATGATAATGTAATCACCCCGCCGGTTGAACCCGGGGCACCTCAGCCTATCGATCTTTCCGATTTCAGCAGCGGGCAGGGCGTGATGATGCAAACCTTTTACTGGGATGTGGAACCCCGCCACGAATGGTGGAACCTGCTTTCAGAAAAAGTGGAGGGCTGGGCCGAGGCCGGGGTTGACAGACTTTGGTTTCCTGTAGCTACCAAGGGACAGAGCGGAGGCTATTCTATGGGTTATGACCCCTCAGATTATTTTGATTTTGGGGAATATCACCAGCACGGCACCACTCCTACCCGCTTCGGGACTCGTGAAGAACTCGAAAATCTTATCGCCAAATCTCATGATTTAGGTTTGGAGGTAATCGCCGATATTGTTTTGAATCACAACTCGGGCGGCGGTGCAGAGTATAATCCGTACCGCGATAAAGAGACCTATACCAGGTTTGATGAAGAAAACGGGAATGCTTCAGGAATGTTTAATCGAAATTACGAGTATTTTCATCCCAACGATATTCACGAATATGACGAGGGTGATCTTTTCTTTTCTGAACAGGATGTGTGTCATCACCAGCCTTATGTGCAGGATTGGTTTTGGAAGAAGGAAAATTCAGTAGCTAAATATTACAAAAACGTGATGGGCTTTGACGGTTGGCGGTTCGACTATGTGAAAGGCTTTGGCGAATGGGTCATCAACGAATGGATGGATGAAGTTGGCGGCTTTGCAGTGGCCGAAAACTGGGATGGCAATGCAGCGGTTTTGGAAGCCTATGTGGAAGAAACAGGAATTTCAGCGTTTGATTTTGCAGCCTTTTACAAAATGGATGAGGCTTTCGACAGGCATAGTGATCTTACTTACCTGGATCGCGATATGCTTAGAAAAACCTATCCTGAAAAAGCGGTGACCTTCGTTGCCAATCACGATACCGAAAAGGACACCAATGAAGAAAACCGCATAGATGTATCCAATAAAATGAAGGCCTATGCTTATATTCTAACCCACGATGGCTACCCCACCATTTTCTATTCAGATTATGAAAATGAGGCGTTTCAGGAAGAAATTCAGAATTTGATAAAAATTCATAATAGTATAGCTACCGGTGAAGTCGAAATTCTTTACATAGATAATGACGAATATGTGATGAAAAGACAGGGCGATGGAGATAATCCCGGATTAATTCTATATCTTAGTCTTTCCGAAAACACTAAAAGACGTTCTGTACAATCCAACTGGAACAATGCCACACTTTTAGATTACAGTGGTAATACAAATTATATCCCTACCTCCAATGAAAATGGAACGGTGACCCTGGAAGCTCCCGCCAACGGATATTCCATCTGGTCTGTTTCAAAATAAGGATTTCTTTTGAATTTTCATAGGTGTTAATTCAAGCCAGGCCGGAGCTTTTATGTCTCCGGCTTCTTTGTTTTCAGGCACTTCCCTTAACAAAATATTGATTTTTATATTTTTAATTTTTTGTCAACTTTTTGTTGTTGATAAATTATTAAGTGCTTGATTTTTAGGCTTTTAGGTTGTTTTTCCTGAAAACTTTTTTTCCTAAGGTGGTTATTTCTTGTTTATGTTTGCATATATTTACAAGAGTCAAATAAGCAAAATACTAACCACAAATTCTATTTTTATGAGCGTCAAAACTACCACCGCCCCTCCCAAAAAGACTTACAGTCAGGATGAAGCCTTTAAAGCTTCTTTAGAGTACTTTAAGGGAGATGATCTTGCTGCCCGCGTTTGGGTAAATAAATATGCCCTTAAGGATTCTGACGGGAATATCTACGAAAAAACTCCCAACGATATGCACAGGCGTATAGCCGGTGAAATCGCCAGAGTCGAAGCCAGGTATCCCAATCCTTTAAGCGAGAAGGAAGTTTTTGACCTTATTAAAGATTTTAAATATATAGTACCCCAGGGAAGCCCTATGGCCGGGATTGGAAATCCCTTTCAAATAGCCTCGCTTTCCAACTGTTTTGTAATTGGAAATGATGGCAATTCAGATTCGTATGGAGGGATCATGAAAATTGACCAGGAACAGGTACAGCTTATGAAACGCCGTGGTGGTGTGGGCCACGACCTTTCCCACATTCGCCCTAAAGGCTCGGCGGTAAAGAATTCGGCTTTGACCTCTACCGGGATTGTGCCTTTTATGGAGCGTTTTTCAAACTCTACCCGTGAGGTAGCTCAGGATGGGCGTCGTGGAGCCTTAATGCTATCGGTTTCAATCAACCATCCCGATGCCGAAGATTTTATCGACGCTAAAATGGAACAGGGTAAGGTTACCGGAGCCAACGTTTCAGTTAGAATTGACGATGAATTTATGAAGGCGGTGAAAAACGATACTTCATATATTCAGAAGTATCCTGTTTTCAGTGAAAATCCTAAGAAAACAAAAGAGATCGAAGCTCAGAAACTTTGGAAAAAAATTGTACACAACGCCTGGAAATCGGCCGAGCCGGGAATCCTTTTCTGGGATACGGTGATCAACGAATCGGTGCCAGATTGCTACGCCGACCTTGGCTATAAAACCGTTTCTACCAATCCTTGCGGGGAAATCCCGCTTTGTCCATACGATTCCTGTCGTTTATTGGCAATTAACCTTTTCTCTTATGTAGAGAATCCGTTTACCGACAATGCCAGCTTCAATTTTGAGTTGTTCAAAAAACACGTGGCAGCAGCACAGCGAATAATGGACGACATCATTGATCTTGAACTTGAAAAAATAGATAAGATCATCGAAAAGATAGATGCCGATCCAGAAGGTGCTGAAATTAAAGGAGTAGAACGTAACCTTTGGTTAAATATTCAGAAAAAAGCCAATGAAGGTCGTCGTACAGGAATTGGTATTACTGCTGAAGGTGATATGCTGGCCGCTCTTGGAATTAAATACGGAAGCGAGGAAGGAATTGATTTCTCCACCCAAATTCACAAAACCATTGCTCTTGAAGCTTACAGAGCTTCTGTATATACAGCAAAAGATCGCGGCGCGTTCGCAATTTTTGATGCTGAAAGAGAAAAAAACAACCCTTTCATTCTTCGCCTGAAAGAAGCCGACGAAAAACTTTATTACGATATGCTCGAGTATGGGCGTAGAAATATTGCTTTATTAACTATAGCTCCAACCGGAACTACCAGTTTAATGACGCAAACCACTTCTGGAATTGAGCCGGTTTTCCTTCCGGTTTATAAACGCCGCCGTAAGGTAAATCCTAACGATAAGGAAGCCCGGGTAGATTTTGTAGATGAAGTGGGCGATTCCTGGGAAGAATATGTGGTTTTCCACCATAGATTCAAGGAGTGGATGAAAGTTAAGGGTTATGATACCACCCGAAATTATTCAGAAAAAGAACTGGAAGATTTAGTGAAAAAATCTCCTTACTACCAGGCGACCTCTAATGATGTAGATTGGTTGAGCAAGGTGCGTATGCAGGGAGCTGTTCAAAAATGGGTTGATCACTCAATTAGTGTGACCATTAACCTTCCAAATGATGTTTCTGAAGAACTGGTTGGCAAACTTTATCTGGAAGCCTGGCAGGCGGGATGTAAAGGAGTTACCGTATATCGTGATGGCTCTCGTAGCGGGGTACTTATTTCGAATGAAGAGAAAAAAGCTGAAAACGAGGAAGAAAACAACACGCCCTTCCCTACTACCCGACCTCAGGTTTTGGAGGCCGACGTGGTTCGTTTCCAAAACAACAAAGACAAATGGATCGCCTTTATCGGTTTGATAGATGGCAAGCCTTATGAGATCTTTACCGGTTTTTCTGATGATGAAGACGGGATTCTTTTACCTCGCTGGGTAAACGAAGGCCTTATCATCAAAAACCGTAACAGCGACGGGACTTCACGCTATGATTTCCAATATGAAAACAAACGAGGCTATAAAACTACTATCGAAGGACTTTCACATAAATTCAACCCTGAGTTCTGGAACTATGCTAAATTGATTTCCAGTACGCTAAGACACGGGATGTCTATCGAGAAAGTGGTAGACCTTATCAATAGCCTGCAGTTAGACAGCGAATCTATTAACACCTGGAAAGCCGGTGTGGGAAGAGCGCTTAAGCGTTATATCGCCGACGGAACTGTGGCTAAAAAACAAAAATGTAATAATTGTAATTCATCTAATCTCATCTATCAGGAAGGCTGCCTAACCTGTCAGGATTGTGGCTCTTCGAAATGCGGATAGAATAGTTCTTGTTAGAGATTAGAAAAAAAGGTCTTTCGGTTTCCCGGAAGACCTTTTTAATTAACAAACCTAACCTAAAAAATCAATCTAATTCTAATCTTATAATGCCTACCCCTTGCGGCTGTTTCACCTGCTCTTCATTAAGACCGGGGCCAATCGAAAATTGTACCGCCTCCACTTCTTCTATTGTAAAGTCTGAAGGATTTTCGTGTTCAAAAAAATAAGGCTGAAAACCGGGATATGGTCGAGGCAAATTCACCGTTGCTACAGGCTCTAACTCATCGAGCGCAATCTCAATTTCTTTTGTTTCAGGACTTAAATCCACTATTTTCCCGAATGCGGCGCCATTTTTCATCAATAAGGCCACCTGTAATTTGGTGTTTTTTGAATTTAAAGCTCTGGCCTTTAAAACCAGCTTTTTAAAGTTTTGCAAAGTTTCTTTACGGCTGGCAATTTTTCGGGAAAAATTATATCTGAACGAGTAATCGTATACAGGTTCGGCTTCGGGGTGTTCTTCATCGGGAGTGAAGAGTTCTGCTACATTCACCTGATATTCGGCTTCCCCGGGCGTGGTTGTGGGAACTAAGTTTAGGCTTTTCATCCATTGCCCCACTACATACTCTTCATCTTCGGCAGCATTGAATAAATTGAGAGGTTTGTCTTTGGGAACAATGGCTACCTGGTAGATTTCTGGGTTGTAATAATCCCAATCCCCCGGTTTTCCTGCGATATTTCCGGGAAAACTCCTGCTATTTTCTGAAGTTTCTAGAATTATGTGATATTTCAAAAATCCGTTTTTCAGCATATTTTTTGGAACAATGGCCTTGTAGGTATATGCCTCATCTCTTTTAAGCTCCAGGCTTTCATAAGTATTTCCATTTTGAAGCCAGGCCTCGGCTTTTTCGATGTTTTGATCTGAAACAATCTTAGCTGAAATCTCTAACTCCGAATTTTCTGAAATTTCCTTAACCGCTTCGTGAATCACATAAGTTCGATTAATATCTGAAGCCGGGCCGCCAAATTCATTTAGCGCTATCGGGCTTAAGTCAGGCGTGTTTTTGTCAAATTCAAGACCAGCTTTTGAAAGCAAATAAGTTCCCGGTTTAATCTCAAATTTTCCATCAATACTGCTGCCAGTGTGAGAATTTCCATCATTTAGGGCTTCAATCTTAAATTCGCCTCCTAAGTCTTCCAGCTCAATTTGCATTGGCCAGGAATTATGTTTTATGACCGTCAATTCCCTTTGCAAACTATTTCTTCCGAAGGGATTAGCTACTAAAATCGCATCTGGATAAACCTCAAGTCGCCAAAGCCCCTCATCGATTTTATCAAGGAAATAAGCGCCCTTCCCCTCGTATTTCACGAGTTTTGAAGAGCCATAGCCTGCTATTTGCTTCAGATTTTCTTCAGATTTTGGAAGGGCTTCAGTAGAGTTGGAATAGAGGAATTTATCCTCGGCATTGAGCAAGGCCAGGTCATTTTCGTAATTCAGTGAAAAATCTCCAAATTCGAGATTTTTAGGATAGCTTCCAAAATCACTGTTCATAGGGATTCTATGAAAAACTTCTCCGGTAATCATAAGCCCCAGGGCTTTGTGCGGGGTATACCCCAAATTCATATAATGGGTATTATATTCGGTATTCACCGCAGCCAAAAATCCGGGTTCATAGGCAAATTGAGTGGCAATTTGAATTCCCGCCTGCCTAAAACTTCGTGCCATAGCGGGATACATATAGGAGCGATATGAGTCGGCCGCGTCGAATTCGTAAACTATTTTCGCTGCCTTATGCTGTTTAATCACCTCATTAAACGGAATTTCATAGCGATCTACATTGGGCAATAAATTTCCTTCAAGCTCTTTCTGAAATCCAAGACCGGTAGGATACCACTGAAAGGTGCCTCCATCAATCCCCGCATCGAAATAGGCTTCAGCCAAATGTATGCTATGGCTTACGTTGTAAAATATGGGTTTTTTAGTGCCGGTGCTTCGCATAGCCTCCTTAAGACTTTTAACGAAATTGGTAACCTCCTGCGCTGTTCCTTTATGATGAGGCTCGTTGCTTATTTCAAAAGCTATGATATTGGGTTCATCTTTATAGGCCACCCCCGTATGCGGATTTATATGCTCCAGAAATTGTTTCAGATAATTTTGCTGTGCTTTCAAGGCATCGGGATGGGTTAGACTACCTGCCTTTCCGAATTTATTCGAAAACCCAGGGGTATCCCCATCGGGTTCAGGCCAGCCATTGCCCCAATAAGCTATTGGAGTAATTACGAAATTGATGTCCCTTTCCTTTAATCGCTTCAGCAAATAATCAAAAAGTTCGAGATGTTCATTTTCCAGCAAGTTACCTTCGGTATCGCTAATTTCAGTATCCCAAACGTGAATGCGATAAAGATCAAAACCCAGCCGGGCCATTTGATAAACATCTCTATCGATTTCTTCCCTAAGATTTACCCCCATTTTTTGAGCCGAGCGATAGGCGTGGGCAAAAGGAGCCGAATAATTTACTCCAAAACCCTGCACTTCTGCATTGTTATGGAACCAGCGCATCACTCCCTCATCATCTACCATCACATGGCCTTTTTCCTGGGCAAACCCGGAAAGAAAATTAAACAGGATTAAAAAACTCAGTAGGCTTTTAATGTTCATATTTGTTATTTGTTATTTCTTATACCTCACAAATCTTAATGGCTTCCTGCAAAGCAGCAAGTTTGTCGGGATAGGTGGGAATAAACTCCTGGGCTACATAGCCATCAAAACCGGTTTCGGCGATGGCATTCATAATTGCCTTATAATTTAATTCCTGTTTGCTGTTAGGTTCATTGCGACCCGGCACCCCCGCCACGTGGAAATGACTGATATGCTTTTTATGCTTTTTGATAGTGGCGATAATATCACCTTCCATTACCTGCATATGGTAAATGTCATACAGCAATTTAAAATTTGGAGCATTCAAAGCTTCGGCCAGGGCTACACCCCATTCGGTATTATCGCACATATAATCTGGATGATTAACTTTTGAATTGAGCAGTTCCATCACCAGGTTAACATTCTTTTCCCGGGCATAGGCCAGTAGATCTTTCAGACCCTTTACGCAATTTTTTAAACCGGTCTCCTCGTCCATTCCACGGCGATTTCCGGAGAAAACAATTACATTTTTAATATTATGCTTTGAGGCTTTATCGATTAAACCCCGATAATTCTTCTGAAGTTTTTTGTGATTTTTAGGCTCGTTAAAACCGTTTTCGATATCGGCAAAACTATCGGTCGCCATAGAGCAAGTCAGACCCTGCTTTTCAACAATTTCCCATTCTGACGGTTTTAACAGGTCAATAGCCTGTATACCCATCACCTTGCATTGCCGGGCAAATCTATCTAAAGGAATATCCTCAAAACACCAGCGGCATACCGAATGATTGATTCTATTTCGCTTAGCTTCTTCTTTTTTGTCGATGAATTTTATCGCGGCAAAAGACGAAGCTACCCCACTTAGGCTTAAAACCCCCGTACCAATCACCAATCCCTTTAAAACATTCCTTCTGGAAATAGCATCACTCATAGCTGCAGATTTTAATTTTTATAAACGTAAATATTACCTTTATAAATGAAATTTCAAAGTTTTTGAAGGAATTTTCTTAACTAAACTTTCACATTTAACTTATTTGAAAGTCGTATCCCTTTTCTGCCAGCTCGTAGTATTTTTTATGGTCGAATTTGTAAAGGAAGGCTCCGCGTCTTGAAGTAGATTTATCTTTTTCATCAAGTTTGATGAGCAAATTAAGTGAAAGCAGTTTCTTCCTGAAATTCCTGGAGTCCAATTCGTTTTGATAAATAACCTCGTATAATTTCTGAAGTTGCGGGATGGTAAATTTCTCAGGCAACAATTCAAACCCAATAGGTTGATACCTGGCATTTTTTCGAAGCCGGTGCAGGGCATCCTGCAGCATTTTATTATGGTCCAGCACAAGGTTGGGCAGTTCGTCTAGCGAATACCAGTGAGCCCCGTGTTTTTCTACCAGTTCCCGATCATAATCGCTTAGTCTTATAAGCGCATAATGAGCGATAGAAATGCATCTGTAGCCGGGATCCCGGTTGGCTGCACCATAACTGCGCAATTCCTGCATATAAACATCTCTAAGGCCTGTAATTTCAAGTAAAACCCGTTGTGCCGCCAGGGAAACATCTTCATCTAAATTCACAAAACTTCCTATTAACGACCACTCCCCTTTTAGCGGTTCAACCCTTCTTTTAAATACCAGCAATTTTAAACTTTCACCATCAAAACCAAAGATGACACAATCTGCAGCGACATATAATTTATCCTGCTCATAATAGTAATCTACCCGTGGAAAAGCCATATTTGAAAGTTATGTTAAACAGATCTTAACAAAAATAAGAAAAATAGGCTATTAACGTAAAAAATACATTTATTATCTTTGAGCTATGATGCAAGAAAAATTCGAGTTTCCTTCCAACTTTTTAAACCGGGCCGCTGAAGTAGAAATATTCTCCCCGGGACGTATTAATCTAATAGGAGAACACACCGACTATAATGAAGGCTTTGTACTCCCCACAGCTATAGATAAACACATCAAATTCAAATTCTGGAAAAATGGGAGTCTTGATTTTTGCAGAATTTACAGCAGCACTTATGAAGCCTATTTTGAGACGAGCCTCAGAGTTATCGAAAAGAGTGAAAATTCCTGGGAAAACTATTTGTTGGGAGTTTTAAAGGAATTGGAATTACTCGAAAAATCACCCAAAGGTTTTGATTGCATTATCGAATCGAATCTTCCGGTTGGAGCCGGTATTAGCTCATCGGCAGCGCTCGAATGCGGCTTCGCCTATGGGCTAAACCAACTTTTTGATCTTAAGATTCCTTCAGAAGAAATAGCCAGACTTGGCCAGCGTGCTGAAAATAATTTCACCGGCTCCAATTGCGGAATTATGGACCAGTACGCCTCGGTGATGAGCCGGGAAAATCATTTTCTTTTGCTCGATTGCCAAAACCTGGATTCAAGATTCATTCCCGCGAACCTTGAAAATTATAGCATTTTACTGTTTAATACCCTCGTAGAGCATAACCTGGCTTCCACAGAATACAATACCCGAAGAAAAGAATGTGAACAGGCCGTGCAACTTATCGCTAAAACCTATCCCGATGTAAGCTCCCTGCGGGATGTAAATTTAGAGATGCTAAATGAGGTTAAAAATAACCTCAACCCCGTACTCCTAAAGAGAGCAAAATTTGTGGTTGAAGAAAATCAACGCGTGCTCAATTGCGCCCGGGCTTTAGAAGGTAATCAACTGGATGTGGCGGGTAAATTAATGTATGAATCCCACCGCGGGCTACAGCAATTGTACGAGGTTAGTTGTAATGAACTGGATTTTCTGGTAGACCTGGCTGAAACCAAAAATTATATTGCAGGAGCCCGTATGATGGGCGGCGGCTTTGGAGGTTGTACCATAAACCTCATCGAAAACGACAAAATTCACGATTTTAGTCGTGAAGCTTCAGTAGCTTTTTATAAGAAATTTGGGTGGCAACCCAGGCCTATAATTGTATCGATTTCAAAGGGTACACATATACTTCAGAAAAAATGAGCAGTACTATAAACGAACAACCACACCGGCGCTATAATATTTTAACCGGAGAATGGATTTTGGTATCTCCCCAGCGCACCAAACGGCCCTGGCAGGGAAAAACTGAAAAAGCCCAGGAGCATTCCCGGCCAGAATATGAGGAAACTTGCTACCTATGCCCGGGAAACACCCGTTCTAACGGCGAAAAAAACCCGAACTACGAGGCGGCTTATTCTTTTGAAAATGATTTCCCGGCCCTGCTGCCCGTAAACCCTTCAGAAAATCATACAAACGGACTTTTAAAAGTCCGGCCTGAGAGCGGCATTTGCAAGGTGGTGTGTTTTTCTCCCAATCACGCGCTAACCCTGCCTCTAATGGAAAATGCGGGTATCATAAAGCTAATTAAGCTTTGGAAGCAGGAATTTATTGAGCTGGGTGGGCTTCCGCAAATTAATTATGTGCAGATTTTTGAAAACAAGGGAGAAATTATGGGTTGCAGTAATCCGCATCCTCACGGGCAAATCTGGTCTCAGAATTCAATTCCAAATGAGATTTTAAAGAAATCCCGACACCAAAAAGAGTACTGGGAAAAACATCAAAAAACCTTATTGGGAGATTATTTAGCTCAGGAACTAGAGGAAAAAGAGCGTATTTTAGACGAAAATGAGCATTTTGTAAGCCTGATTCCTTATTGGGCGGTTTGGCCTTTTGAGGCGATGATCATTCCGCGGAAAGCTCATTCTACTATTGCCGGCTTGAATTCTGAAGAAGAAAAAGCATTTGCAGAAATTATCAAAAAGCTAACTATTCGCTATGACAACCTTTTTGAGACTTCCTTTCCCTATTCTTCGGGAATCCATCAGGCTCCAACCGATGGGGAAGAACACCCCTGGTGGCATTTTCATATGAGTTTTTATCCGCCACTGCTGCGCTCGGCTACGATAAAAAAGTTTATGGTAGGCTACGAAATGTTTGCCGGCCCTCAAAGGGATATCACTGCTGAAGTTGCCGCCCAAAGACTGCGAGAACTCCCGCTAAAGCATTATTCCGAAGGAAATTAGTTTACCAGAATAAGGCGTATAACATCACCAAAATTAGAATCAGGGCAAAACTTCCTATGTTAAAAGCAGGGCTGGTTTTGAAAAGTTTTGAACTAAGGAAAATCGCCTTGGGATGATCTTTTCCTTTGCCTTCTGCAAGACTAATCCCTACCATAATAAGCATACTTAAAATCCAGGTAGCCATCATTTGATGCATAAACGGCCAGGTGATAAACAAGGGACTATCGCTCCAGCCATTCGGGCCAATTTTAAAATAAAACGCGATTGGGATTGAAAGCAAAACGCCTAAAATTGCTGCGCGATTGGTAGTTTTTTTCCAGAATAAGCCCAGGATAAAAACCGCCAGAATCCCGGGGCTTACCACTCCCGTATATTCCTGGATATACTGAAATACCTGCCCAAGATTTTTTAACTGCGGTGCAAGTATCACAGCAATGATCAAAGCCACGGCCGCAGAAATTCTACCTACGCTAACCAGGCCTTTTTCAGATTTTTTCTTCTGAAGATATGGTTTGTAGATATCCATAGTGAAAATTGTCGCTGTAGAGTTTAGCATCGAAGCTACCGAAGATACTATAGCCGCGGCCAATGCAGCCAGCACAAGGCCTTTAAGACCTGCCGGGATAAATTCCTTAATTAACCAGGGGGCAGCGTTGTCGTTTATGATATTTCCGTTTCCAGAAAAGAAGGAAGCGCTGGTAAAGGCTTCAGAAATTTCTCCATTAGGCCCGGTATTCATCATAAAGGCAATAATCCCGGGAATAACTACGATTAGTGGAATAATCAACTTTAAAAAGGCGGCCAGTACAATCCCTTTTTGAGATTCTTTTAAACTCTTTGCCGCCAGGGTTCGCTGAATGATATATTGATTGAAGCCCCAATAATAAAGATTGGCAACCCACATCCCACCCAGAAGTACTGCCAGGCCGGGCAAATCCCACCAGGCATCTTTTCCGTTAGGGGTGATGATTTCATTTTTCTCGAGAATCATCGAAAACTTTTGGGGTACCTGCTCATAGATAGAAATCATTCCGTTAATTACGCCCCCTTCATCGGTCACGTGATCCAGGGCGATAAAGGTGGTAATAAGGCCTCCAATTATCAATAGAGCAACCTGCACCACATCTGTCCAGGCAACAGCCGAAAGCCCCCCGTAAAGCGAATAGGCCGCAGCAAAAAGCGCAAGACCCAGGATCGAGTAAACGAAAAGCGAACCATCTCCGGTTCCGATAATGGTATCTAAGGCGGTGGCACCAAGGTATAGTACCGAAGTAAGGTTTACGAAGATGAAAAGTGCAATCCAAAAAACCGCTAAAATCGTCTTGAGCTGAGTCGAGTACCGAACTTCGATAAATTCGGGTATGGTGTAAAGTTTCTTTTCGATAAATACCGGCAGGAAAAATTTTCCTACAATAAGCAAAGTGAGCGCTGCCATCCATTCGTAGGAAGCAATGGCCAGGCCTATGGCAAAACCTGAACCCGACATCCCGATGAACTGCTCTGCCGAAATATTAGCGGCGATGAGCGAAGCCCCAATGGCCCACCAGGGAAGCGATTTTCCCGCCAGGAAATATTCTTCAGAAGTTTTGCCTTTTCCCCGGGAAACCCAGAGACCAATCCCAACAATCATTAAAGCATATAAGGCAAAGACGAATTTATCCAGAAAAGCGAATTCCATACCGGGGAGATTATATTAGGGGTTCAAATCTAAAAATTTCGTTAAATATAAAATTTTATCTCTAACCCGCTTGCTAATCTTTATCCGGAAACTGAAAATTTCAGTGAAATTCTGTTGTAATATTTCTGTCCCGGCTCCAATTCTGAAGATGGGAAGTTTCTAAAATTAGGCGCATCGGGGAAGTTTTGTGCTTCCAGGCATATAGAGGGGTAAGCCGGGCTAATTTCAGTAAGATAAGTTAGGTCTTCCGGAAGCGACTCGGGAGCATAGGCCACCAAAGCCGGCTGATTGGTCCTCACTTCCATCTTAACCCCGGTTAAGGGAGCGTATAATCTTGCCGCTACTTCGTCTTTTTCACTTTTCAGCACAAAAGTATCGTCGAGATTTCGATTGCCTATTAGCTTATCGTTCCTAAATTCCTTGGGATGATTTTTAAGTTTTATTAGGTCTCCTGTGGGCAGTAAATTGTCATCAACTTCCAGAATTTTTCTGGCAGCGATATATAGAAAATGATCGCTCACACTTCCCTCTCCATTCAGATTAAAATAAGCGTGATTGGTAAGATTCACTACCGTTTTTTTATCGGTTGTAGCGGTATATTCGATAATGACCTCGTTGTCTTCGGTTAAAGTGTAAACAACCTGGGTTTTAAGCCTGCCCGGATAACCTTCTTCGCCGTCTTCACTGGTATAGCTCAATTTAATCGAAGGATTATCGCCCGACTTTTGATTTTCTACCTGCCATATTTTATATTGAAAGCCAAATTCTCCGCCGTGCAAATGCACCCCTTCACTTTCTGGAAGCTGAAATTCTTTACCGTCCAGATTAAATTTTCCATTAGAAATTCGCCCGGCATATCTACCTACCGAGGCTCCAAAACATTGGTTATGCTCATAATAGGCCTGGGTAATGAATTCTTCTGGCCTGGGGCTAACGATTAAATTGATTTTTTTCCCGTTTTTATCGGTGATATAAAATCCAATAAGCGCAGCGCCGAAATTTAGAATTTCAAGACGGCTTTGTTGCCTGTTCACCAGGCTAAATGACTTAAGATCTTCGGGAGATATGTGTTTCAAAATTTTTCTTGATTAGTTTTTTTCCTCTATCCAGTTTTTAACTCGTTCTTCCAATATACTAAGGGGCATAGCCCCATCTTTTAGAAGCAAATCGTGGAATTCACGAAGATCGAAATCTTCTTCGAGCTCGTTTTGTGCCAGTGATCTTAATTCTAAAATTTTGTTCATACCAACTTTGTAAGCCGTAGCCTGCCCCGGCAATACAATATGTCTTTCCACCATTTTAATAGCATCGCTTTCGGCATTTGGCGTGTTTTGCTTATAATAATCTATTCCCTGTTCGCGGGTCCATTTTTTGGAATGAATCCCGGTGTCTACCACCAGGCGACAGGAACGCCAAAGCTCCATTGCGAGCCGGCCAAAATCGGAATAAGGATCTTCATAAAAACCTATTTCTTTCGGAAGAAATTCGCTGTAAAGCCCCCAGCCTTCTGTATAGGCCTGATAGGTGCTGAATTTTCTGAAATTCGGGATCTCTTCCAACTCCTGTGCGATCGCCAGCTGCATATGATGCCCCGGAATTCCCTCGTGGTAAGCCAGGGCTTCCATCTGGTATTTTGGCATCGCCTTCATATCATACAAATTCGCATAATAGGTGCCGGGCCTTGATCCATCAAGGGCCGGAGTTTCATAAAAAGCTTTTCCTGCACTTTTCTCCCGAAATGGCTCCACGGCCTTTACCACGATATCTGCTTTGGGCAATCTCAGAAATAATTCATCCAGGCGGCCTTTCATGACCTCTATATATTCGGTAGCTTCGGCCAGGTAAGCGGCTCTTCCCTCTTCGGTATCGGGATAATAGAATTGCTTGTCATTCCGCATAAATTCAAAGAAATCCTGCAGGGAGCCTTCAAAGCCGGTTTCCCGCATAATTTGCTCCATTTCCCCGTGAATTCTATACACCTCTTTTAAGCCAAGCTGATGAATTTCTTCAGCGGTCATATTGGTGGTCGTAGTACGCTGTAAAGCCCGGTTATAAAATTCTGCTCCCTTCGGAAATTTCCAGGCTCCATCATCGTTAGTAGCACGTTTTTGCTGATTTTCGAGGTAGGCGATTAAATTGTCATAAGCCGGTTTTACGTCGTTGATCAATGCGGTTTCGGTCCTGGATACCAGCTCCTGCTTTTCAGTGGCTTTGAGGTTCAGGCCGTCTAGTTTATCTTTAAAATCCTTTAAAATCGCATTGGGCTCATTAGATTTCCCGAAAGGTCGGCCCTTTATCAAATTTCGGCTGTCGTCCAACACCTTGTCAAATACAAATTTCGGCGGAATGATTCCATTCTGTTCCCTTATTTTCATATTGGCGATTACCTCCTCGAACAATTTCGGAATGCCTTTTAGGCGTGCGATATAGGCTTCGGCATCGGCAACCGAATCTAGGCGGTGCATATTGATTAAAAAGGCCGGAATTCGCGAGTGGTAACCAAACATTTGATTGATAGGGTAATTATAAAACCTGAAATCATAATCTTCGATTTCCTGCTCCAATTGCTGCTTATACAGTCTGTAACTTGGCCGAGTACTTTCATCGAGCTTTGCCGGGTTTACCGATTTGATATATTCAAGCCTTTTTTTCGCCTTTTTTAAGTCTTCGGCGTGCTTGAGGTGCGAAACCTCATCCCATTTGTCATAATCAGTTTTTAATCCCAGCCGGGTTTGCATCATAGGAGATTCTTCGACATCTTTATGAAACTCGCTCTCAAACCAGGTATTTAGTTCCTGGGAAGCCGCTTCAATTTCTTCGTCGGTAAATTCCTTTTCTCCCCTTCCGCAGGAAAAAATTAGGACACTTATTATTAGTATCAGAATACCTTTATTGATTCTGAATTTCATATACTACTGCTTTAAGATTGAAAATTTAACGTATGAATCCCCGAAAACGCTATGGGTTTGCTTCTGAAAATCTTCTTCTGAAGCTTCAAAAATATTCGGCACGAAGCTTTGGGGGTTGCGATCAATTAAAGGAAACCAGGTGCTTTGAACCTGAATTTGCAACTTATGACCTTTTTTAAAAGTATGATTGATATCCTGAAGCGTGATTCTAACTTCGGTTTTTTCATTCGCTTTAAAAGGCTTTGGCTCCTCGAAGCCATCTCTAAAACGTCCCCGCATCACCTCACTGCGCACCATCATATGATAATTGCTCATTTTTAGGTGGGGTTTGGTTTCCTCAAAATTTTCGGCATCGTGAGGATACACATCGATTACCTTTACTACCCAATCGGCAGCCGTCCCGGTGGTGGCTACCTGTAAAACGGCTTCGATTTCGCCGGCGAGTTTCATATCCTCTTCCAAAACTTCGGTTTCATACACCAATACATCAGGGCGGCGTGCGGCAAAGCGTTGATCGCCGGTCATATATTCCCTGGGGGTAAATACAGCCTTGATCTCGTCGTTATAAGGAACCGGTTTGTTAGGGTCGCTAATAAACTCTTCTTTGGTAGTGGAAGCTTCCTCTTTCAATGCTTCCCCGTCTCCCAAATAAAAACGCTTTTCGGCTAGATTAGCAGGGGGCCATTGTTCATAAGAATTCCAGGTACGCGTACCGGTATCAAAGACATAAGCTTCAGGAAGCTCGGGTTCTGAATCTGAATCACCCTTTAGAAAATGATTAAAAAATACAGTTTCATAGTTTTTCTGATAATCTTCAGAAATATTATCACCAAAATACACATTGCCTACGGCCTGTCTTTCTCTCTTTCTGGCCCAATCGCCGTGGCTCCAGGGACCAAATACCATCATATTGAAATTGTCGCTGTTTTCTTCGATGCTTTTATAGATATTGAAAGGTCCATAGAGATCTTCGGCATCAAACAAACCACCCACTACCATCACAGCGGGTTTGATATCCTTTAAATGCTGGATAATCCCCCTGCTCTGCCAGAATTCATCGTAGTTTGGGTGCTCTTTTAATTGCTGCCAAAAAATATTATCCTCCCCGTAATACTTGTCGAGATTTGATAATGGGCCCGCATCGAGGAAGAATTGGTATTGATCTTGGGTGCCAATATCGGGCATTTCGTACCAGGCTTCGGCTGTGGGAGCTTCCTTATCATATCCGAACACTGCAGTGGCACGCCAATAACTTAAAAGATAGGCGCCGTTATGGTGAAAATCATCGAAAAAGAAATCGCCAATACTGGCCTGGGGCGAAGCTGCCTTTAGTGCGGGATGCCCGCTAAGCAGAGAGTAAGTAGAATAAAATCCCGGGTAGGAAATCCCCCAGGTCCCAACGCGACCATTATTATTTTCAACATTATTAATAAGCCATTCTATAGTATCGTAAGTATCGCTGGCTTCATCTACCTCATCTCCCGATTTATTCGGAATATAAGCCCGCATATTATCATAGCTGCCTTCACTCATCCACCGGCCACGAACATCCTGGTACACTATGATGTTCCCTTCTTTCATTAAAAAATCATTAGGGCCAATTAAAGATCGAAACTGCCCTTCCCCATAAGGCCTCGAGCTATAAGGCGTGCGCTGCATAATTATAGGATATTCCCGGGAGGTATCTTTGGGACTGTAAATGGTAGTATGAAGCTTAGTCCCGTCTCTCATGGGAATTTTCACTTCAGTTTTAGTATAGTGCTCCTTTACATCATACTCCTGCGCGAACAGGGAAATTTGAAAAATAAAAAACAGGCTGAAAAAAAGTACGGATTGTAGGCGTTTCATTCTAAAGGTATTTATTAAAGCTCCTAAAGATAGAAATTAGCCCGATACTGCTAAATATTTTTTAGTTTTTCGATCTTGCTTTAAATTCCTCCAATCCCTGCTCGAGCCAAAGTTGATACTCTGAAGTCTTTGGGGTATAACCCACCGGTTCATTCAATAGATTTACCTCGTTGTCTAAGAGCACATAAAATGGCTGGGAATTATTCTGAAAATTAAGCGTTTGGAAAGTCGCCCATTTATCACCAATGGTTTTTATGGGTTTAATCCCTCCATTGGGTCTTTGATAATTAAATTGCTGAGATTGGTCCAGCTCTTTTCTATCATCTACATAAAGAGAAATAAGCACAAAATCATCGTTCAGCAAATCGAAAATTTCGGGTTCACTCCACACCTGTTCTTCCATTTTACGACAATTCACACAGGCCCAGCCCGTAAAATCGAGAATTATTGGCTTGTTGGCCTCGCGGGCAGCAGCAAGACCCTCGTCCCAATCTTTATAGGCCTGTAATCCCAGGGGAGCATCGGTTTCTTTATCGTATAGGCTATAGAATAAGGGCGGTGGAAAACCGCTAAGCAATTTGAGATTGGCCATACTGGTATTGGTAAGGCCGGGAATTAAGTATAGTACAAAAAAGAAGGTAAGCACCCCTACTCCAAAACGGGGTTTACTAATTTTTTGTTTCGGGCCGTCGTGCGGGAATCTAATCAATCCGAAGAGATATGCAGCCATACCAAGACCTACCAGAATCCAAATTCCGATGAAAATTTCGCGCTTTAAAATTCCCCAGTGTTCTACCAAATCGGCGTTGGATAGAAATTTAAAGGCAAGTGCCAATTCAATAAAACCAAGGCTTACTTTCACTGTATTTAACCAACCTCCACTTTTAGGTAAGCTGTTGAGCCAGTTAGGAAAAAGAGCGAAAAGTGCAAAAGGTAAAGCCAGGGCAAGTCCAAAACCTCCCATTCCCATAGTAAGTTGCATTGCCCCGCCATCGCTGGTAAGAGACCCCCCCAGTAGCGAGCCTAAAATAGGACCGGTACAGGAGAAAGAGACTATAGCCAGGGTTAGGGCCATAAAAAATATCCCTATAAATCCTCCTACGCTTGAAGCCTTATCATCCATTTTATTGCTCCAGCTACTGGGAAGGGTAATCTCATAAAATCCAAAAAATGAAAAGGCAAAAACCAGAAATATCACAAAAAACAGAATATTTAAGGTGACATTGGTGGAGATATTGTTTAAAATTTCGGGGTTTAAACTATCCAATAAATGGAAAGGTAAGCTCAACAAGAGGTAAATCGCAAAGATGAAGATTCCATAAAATATGGCATTTATGATTCCTTTCTTCCGGTTTTTAGCTCCTTTGGTAAAAAAAGAAACGGTGAGCGGAATCATTGGAAAAACACAAGGGGTTAATAAGGCAATCAACCCCCCAATAAAACCAAGAAAGAAAATAGTAGAAAAATTATTTCCTTCTTCTTCCTCTTGCTGGTAGGCTTCCATACCCTTTACATCGATAAAAAGGGCTTCGGTAAGCTCTCTATCTTTTTCTGAAACTTCCAGATCTGTAAAACCTTCGGTTACCTGGCCATCCAGCGAAATGTTGAAGCGTTCGGTTTCAGGCGGTAAACATTTTTCATCATCACAGACCGAGAAATATACCTCGGCGATTATCTCTGGCTTTTCCCCGGGTAGAATGCGAATCTTTTGCCTGAATTCAACTTCATCTTCAAAGTAAATGATATCGGCTTCGAAAACCTGGTCGTAAATTGCGGGCACATCGGGCTCTTCGGTTGGGCCTACGAGTTCATAATTAGCTTCGGCATTATTGTAAGTAAAGGAAGTAGGAATGGGAGCTATATCAATATCGGCTTCCTTTTGAGAATATAAGTGCCAGCCGGGTTCGAGATTAGCGGTAAAAACCAGGCTGTAAATACTGTCATTTTCCTGCTCTATTTTAGCCTGCCAGGAAATCGGATTTGAAAAATCGGCATTTTGGTTGGGATTATCAAAAAATTGTGCTTTAAGCCCGTTTATGCTAAAAGCAATGAACAGGAAACTTAAGAGATATTTCATAAATGACAGCTAATTTTAATAATTTTTTGTTCAGAAGAGGTAATGGCGAACCGTCCGTCGGCCCTATGGTTAATTACCCAAACAATTTTTTCTCCCGAGCATAACAACCAGGTGTTTTCTTTCTCTGGCAAAGATAATTTTATGTCCTGAAAGAAGTCGCTTAGTTTTTTCTTTCCTTTCATTCCAAAAGGCACGAATTTATCTCCCTGCTTCCATTTTCTTACAACTAACGGATACTGAAGCTGTTCTGCGGCAACATAAATGATATTTTTTGCCGTCTCTTCAATTGCCTCCACTTCAGAAAATGAAAAAGTACCCATTGGCAGCATTGCATAATCTTCATTTTCCTCAATAGTATACTCCCTGGAATTCGATTCTGAAGGAATTTCAGTTAAAAACAGTTTTTCCCGGTCTTTTATAAGTCTATGGGTTGCCGAAAAAACCATTTTCCCCGGTTGGGCCTCTAATAAATGATACACATCTCCCCATTCGGTAAAGCCGAAATTCTTCAACAACTGATACATCACCGCCCGGGAATTTGGAATTTTGTTTAAAAATTCCAGTTTAAGTTCATAGCCAAAGCTGTTTTTCTTTACAATTTCAGGATAGATAAGACTTATATAATCTTCTACCAGGTCGATATTCTCTCTCAAATAGTTTTGCGTTTGCAAAAAACCCGATAAAAACTCAGGGTTCATTTCTTCCAGCAGTGGCACTAATTCCAGCCTAATTTTATTTCGAAGGTATTTAGTGGAAGCATTACTGCTGTCTTCCCTCCAAATCAGGTTTTTTTCACGTGCCCAGGTTTCGATCTCATTTCGGGAAAATTCCAGCAAAGGCCTTATGATTTTGCTATTTTCAGCTTTTATGCCGGCAAGGCCCTCGGGCCCGGTACCGCGCAATAAATTGATAAAAAAGGTTTCAAGGCTATCGTTGGCGTGATGTGCAGTGAGAATATACGCGAAGTGATGTTGCTGTCTAAGCTGTTCAAACCATTCATATCGCAGTTCTCTGGCCGCCATTTGAGTAGAAAGTCCCTTTTCTGCAGCAAATTTTTCGGTATTGAAATTTTCGACAAAAACCTTCACCTTAAGTTCCCCGGCCAGTTTTTTCACAAAATCTTCATCGCCATCGCTTTCCTCGCCTCGCAGGTTAAAATTGCAATGCGCCAGGGCAAAATTAAGGTGAGCGGCCCGGCATAAATGCACCAATACCACACTATCTCCGCCCCCGCTAACGGCAAGCAGTACAGGCTCTTCCAATAGGTAGGAAAATCGGGTTTTTACGAGATTTTTAAAAGCTTTTTCCATCGAAATTCAAAGATACGAAAAGCCCCGGGAGCTAGTCTAAATTCTGTAACAACCAGCCCCAACCTTTCGTTTTGGCAGTTCACGACAGCACCTGCCGCATCGCCTTTGCTTTTAGCAGACATTCTTCATATTCCTTTTCCGGGTCTGAGCCGGCGGTTATAGCGCCACCAACTGAGAAAGAAACGTATTGATTTTCTTCGTTGTAGAGTATGCTTCGAATCACCACATTGAAATCAAAATCGCCCTGGGGAGTGAAATATCCTACTGCTCCACTGTAGAGGCCACGTTTGGTTTCTTCCAGTTCCTCAATAATTTTCATGGCTGAAATTTTTGGAGCGCCGGTCATACTCCCCATCGGGAAAGTTACCCGCAAGGCTTCGACTACCGGAAGCCCATTTTCAAGTTCTGCCGAGATCGTAGAGATCATTTGATGTACCTGTTTAAAAGAATACACCCGGCACAACTCCTCTACCTTTACGCTGGCTCGTTTTGCTATTCTCGAAAGATCATTTCTTACCAAATCTACGATCATCACATTTTCAGACCGCTCTTTGGGATCATTTTCTAGAGTTTCGATGATTTTTGAATCTTCTTTGGAATCCTCAGAGCGACGCGCGGTACCTTTTATAGGCTGGGAAAGCAGTTTAGAGCCGGTTTTCTTCAAATATCGCTCGGGAGAAGCGCAGAGAAGGAAATGCTCTTCCAGACGCAAAAAAGTGGCAAAGGGTGGTCCTGAAATGGCATTGAGTTCCTGAAAAATCTCAACAGGCTCAATTTTTCTGTCTTCAGCAAAGAATTCCTGACAAAAATTAGCTTCGTAAATATCCCCCCGCTGAATATAAGCCAGCATTTGCCGCACTTTTTTCAAATATTCCTGCTTCGGAATACGAGCCTGTATAGGCTTTTGCTGTTTTTTGTGTTCTGGTTTTTTCTTTACCTCAGCTGAAGTATTCAGAATTTGGTCAAAATCATCTTCCATCTCATCATCCAGCAGGTTAAGATAATGCATTTCTAACCTATCACCTTTCAGCAAAAATATTTTCTGAGGCTGAAAGAAATACAGGTCGGGAAAATGGAGTCCGTCAAAATTCTGGCTTTGCAGTTGCTCCACATCATTTTTAAGATCGTAGGAAAGATAGCCAAAGATCCAGTCTTTGGTCGTTTCCTGATATTCCTGAAGCTTATCAAAAGCCGAATGATAATCGGTTTTAATAGCGGTAAAAGCTCCCACTGCAAGAATAGCCTCGTATTGGCCGTGATTTTGCTCGAAGTTATTGCTGTCCAGCCAGGCTACCTCGCGGTACTCCCTGCTCCACTGCAATAATTTATTTTTAAATTCTTTGGGTTGAGAAACTGAAAAGCCTTTTATACTGCGCAATTGGATATTATTTGGGAGACAAAGTTAAGAACAAAAAAAGAGGATAGATAACTGCAAAATCACTTTAGACTCTTCGACGGGTTCTGTCGATCATCCCAAAAAGAATGTAGTTTTATTTTATCATCTTCGTTTTCATATATATTTGAGTAATGTTTCAGGGACAAAACCCTAATTTTCTTATCTCTCACTGTTTTCCCAATGCATTCATTTTCAGAAAGAATATCTAAAGTTTTCTCTATCTCATTTAACAACTTTAGACTATACGAAGTATTTCTATTTCTCCGATTGTAAAATTCAAGAATGGCCTGTAATTCAAAACTGGCTCTGGCAGACCAAACTATTGGTTTTTTAGCCATTCTCTTAAATTTGAAATCGCTTCTTCACTATCTAAAAATTCCCCTCTACTATATTGTTCTCTGCTCTCCGCCACCGCCTTTTCCTGTTCAGGTCCAAGCCGATATAGTTTTTCAGAACTCTTTAATAACAAGACCTTTTCAAGGAATTTAAGTAAATCAAGATCATCTGATTCCTCAATCTTCAAGATTAAATTCTGTTTTGTTTTTGCCAATGTATCCATTACCCTAGCTTTTAAAACTACCTCAAATATAAATTCTGATAGTCCTTAAATTTACCTATAAATTTATTCTTACTCATCTAATTGCTGCGAAAAACTGGTGAGCACATCTTCGATACCCAACTCCAATACTTCATTTTGAATTTTACCATCCTGAAAATTATCTCTGAATGAAGGCAAACTAAAACTTTGTATTACTTCCCCACCAAAGCGTGGTAAAATGTTCTTAGTATATTCCAGAGCCGAAGCTGCGCCGCGTCTACCGGGGGAGGTACTAATGAGCAAAATCTTTTTATCGGCTAAAAAATTGCGATCGGCACGGGAAAGCCAGTCCAGAATATTTTTAAAAAAGGCCGAAACCGTGCTGTTATGTTCATTCACAGCAACCACCAGGGCATCGTGTTCGCTAATTAGGTTTTTGATGATAGTCACATTAACCGGGATACCGCGTTCTTTTTCAAGATCGGCGCTATACAGGGGCAATTCATAATCGGTTAATTTCAAGATTTTAATCTCGTGTCCCTGGATACGACCGGTGATATGATCCAATAATTGAGCATTGATAGAGGTACTGCTGTTAGAGCCGGCGAAGGCAAGAATTTTTTTCATGGGTAGATTTAAAGCTTGTTTCAAAAATAGACAATCTGGAAAGTTCAGGCCCTGGATTCTAGAATTCCTTAACATTTGAAACTCGTGCTGCCTAATAACATTACCCAAACCCTGACCTGCAAGGTTTTTTTCCAACCTTGTAGGTCTGGAAACGATCGCAAACCCTGAAAAAAATGAACCTCTTAAAAAAACCTACAAGGGCTTAGAGACCTTGCAGGTAGAACCGGACCCTGACCTGCAAGGTTTTTTTAACCTTGTAGGTCTGGAATTGAAAAACAACAAAAAATATGAACCTTCAAAAAACCTACAAGGTCTTAGAGAACTTTCAGGTAGAACCGAACTCTGACCTGCAAGGTTTTTCC
>NZ_JBSYGH010000009.1:45296-115458 GCF_054121495.1 Salegentibacter haimaensis | reverse complement strand
AAGCTTGTAGGTCTGGAATTGCCTGAAACCTAGAAAAAAAAGAACTCCAAAAAAAAACCTACAAGGTCTTGGAGACCGTGCAGGAAGTACCGAACCCTGACCTGCAAGGTTTTTCCAAGCTTGTAGGTCTGGAATTGCCTGAAACCTAGAAAAAAAAGAACTCCAAAAAAAAACCTACAAGGTCTTGGAGACCTTGCAGGAAGAACCGGACCCTGACCTGCAAGGTTTTTCCAACCTTGTAGGTCTGAAATCGAAAAACAACCAAAAATATGAACCTTCAAAAAAACCTACAAGGTCTTAGAAACCTTGCAGGTTGGGATGAGATCCCGAACCGGACCCTGACCTGCAAGGTTTTTCCAACCTTGTAGGTCTGAAATCGAAAAACAAAAAAAATGAACCTTCAAAAAAACCTTCAAGGTCTTAGAGACCTTGCAGGAAGAACCGGACTCTGACCTGCAAGGTTTTTTTCAACCTTGTAGGTCTGAAATCGGCCGCTAACCCTGTAAAAAATGAACTCATAAAAAACCTACAAGGTCTTGGAGACCTTGCAGGTTGGGATGTGATCCCAAACCGGACCCTGACCTGCAAGGTTTTTCCAACCTTATAGGTCTGGAATCGAAAAACACCAACAAAAAAAGATGAACCTTCAAAAAACCTACAAGGTCTTAGAGACCTTGCAGGTTGGGATAAGGCCTTCGGCAGTGCAATTGAAAAAATGCGAAACTCTTGACGGGCTTTTCAGGTGAATGAGATCCCGACTTGCGTCGGGATTAGTTCAACTAACTGTTTTAAATGCAGCCTTCGGCTTTTTTAAAACAGAGTTTCACTAACTTTGTCTGCCCATAAAAACTTCAAGCTGTGACTTTTCAGGATTTAAATATTACCACTCCCCTGCTCAATGCATTGGAAGATCTCGGGATTAGCTCCCCCACCCCTATTCAGGAACAAACATTTTCTACAATAATGTCTGGTAGAGATATGGTAGGGATCGCGCAAACGGGGACGGGGAAAACCTTCGCCTATATGCTTCCCATATTAAGAATGTTGAAGTATTCTGAACAAAAAAATCCGAGGGTGCTGGTTTTAGTGCCTACACGCGAGTTGGTAGTTCAGGTGGTTGAAGAAATCGAAAAGCTTACGGCTTATATGAATGTTCGAATTTCTGGAGTGTATGGCGGAGTTAATATGAATACCCAGCAACAGAATTTGATGCAGGGCCAGGATATAGTCGTGGCCACGCCGGGAAGGCTTTATGACTTAGTGCTTAGAAGGGCCATTCAGTTTAAGTCCATCCAGAAACTGGTGATCGATGAAGTAGATGTAATGCTGGATCTTGGTTTCAAATTTCAGATCAATAATATTCTCGAATTGCTTCCGCAGCACCGACAAAATATTATGTTTTCGGCTACGATCACCGAGAATGTAGAAATTCTTATCGAATCGAATTTTAAAAGCCCCGAAACCATTTCGGTAGCCGCCAGCGGGACCCCACTGGACAATATCGAGCAAACCGGTTATAAAATTCCGAATTTCAATACCAAGGTAAATTTTCTCAAACATATCCTGGCAGATAAGGAAACCTATTCGAAAGTGCTGATTTTCGTGGCCTACAAGAGAATGGCCGATAGGCTTTACAAAGAACTGGAAGAATATTTTGTAGATGAATGTACGGTGATTCACTCCAACAAAACCCAAAATTACCGCCTGCGCAGTATAAAACAATTTGGCAGCGGGTTTTGCCGAATTCTGGTGGCAACCGATGTGATGGCCCGCGGGCTGGATATCGAATCGGTTAGTCACGTGATTAATTTCGATACGCCAAAATATCCCGAAAATTATATGCACCGAATCGGGAGAACCGGGCGAGCCGAAAAAGAGGGAAAATCGATTCTTTTAACTACTGAAGCTGAAATCGAATACCTTGACAGCATCGAGAATTTGATGCAAATGAAAGTTCCGCAAAAGCACTTGCCGGAAGAAGTGGAGATTTCTACGGAATTGATCCCTGAAGAGAGGCCTAAAGTTTTAGAGATCAATAATCCGACGAAAAGCGGAGATTTAGATGCTCCCGGCCCGGCTTTTCACGAAAAGAAAGAAAAAAACAAGAAAAAAAATCTTGGAGGTTCATACAGGCGGGAAATCGCGAAAAAGTATAAAAAACCCAAGACCAGGGGCGATAAAAATGCTAACCGAAGAAGGAAAAAATAGTATGCAGCAGCTAAAAAATGAGTTTCTAAGCATCGCCGTAAATCCTGTAGGAGCTGAACTTTCAAGCATTAAAAACCTGCAAACCGGCATAGAACATCTTTGGCAGGGAAACCCGGAAATTTGGGCCAGCCAGGCACCAAACCTATTCCCGGTGATCGGTGTTTTAAAAAACGGGGAATTTATTTTTGAAGGCCAGACTTACAAAATGCCCAAACACGGATTTGTGCGTTATAATAAGAATATTCAGCTGAAATCTCATAGCGAAGATGAGCTGATTTATGAATTAAAATCTTCTGAAGAAGCTTTAGAAAAGTATCCGTTTAAATTCAATTTTCAGATAAGCTTTAAACTGAATGGTAAAAGTCTGAAGGTAGACCACCGCATTGAAAATTTAGATGAGAAAACGCTGTATTTCTCGCTGGGCGGCCACCCGGCGTTTAATGCCCCGGTTTCGGTAAACGAATCTTATGAAGATTACTACCTCGAATTCGACCGCAAAATGGATTTACGAACTTATCTTCTCAATGATGAAGGCCTGATAAGCGAAAACACGCGCGGAATTCTGGACAACGAAGACAAAATTGGCCTTACTAAAGAGCTTTTTAATAGGGACGCGCTGATCTTTAAAAATATTCCCTCCAAAAAGGTAGCTTTAAAAAGCAAAAATTCAGGTACTATTTTAAGCGTAGAATACCCTGACTTTAAAAATTTAGGAATCTGGGCAAAGCCCGGGGCTCCCTATGTTTGTATCGAGCCGTGGCTGGGTATCGCCGATGTAGAAGGCACCGATCAAAACTTTAAGACCAAAGAAGGCATCGAACAGCTCGAACCGGGAGAAGTTTTTGAAGCCGGGTACAGCATTCAAATTCAGTGATTTATCAGGAATTATTTGTATTTCAGAAAGATGAAAACCGAACAAATAAAACTGAAATTAATTGAAAAGATTAGAAAATCTAATGACGATGATTTTCTAAGAAATATGCTGGATCTCTTTCCCGGTGAGGGAATTTATAACTTAACCTTAGAAGAAGAGAACGCGATAAATATCGCCAGAGAAGAAATTAAAAATGGTGAATATTATTCGCACAAGCAGGTAATGAGAGACCTGAATAAATCTTTTAAAAATTAGAATAAAAAAATCCCACCTTCCTGGCGGGATTATTTGTATTGGAGAATTAGAAAATTATGTTCTGTTCTTCTTCTTGGCGGCTTTGGCAGCGCGCTTTTCCTTTAAACTCAAAGCCGGTTCTTTTTTAGCCGAATTCTTCGAGGGTGACTTTTCTTTTGGCATTGTTTCTAAATTTAGAATTACCTTCTAAAGGTAGTTAAAGAATGAATACCAAATCAACCTGCAATAAAAAAAACAAAACCCGGAAATCTCTCGAAATCCGGGTTTATTTTTTCTGAATTTAAAATCGACTACACGTGCAGGGCACGGTTATCGGTTGCGGCCAGGGCAGCTTCCTTCACGGCTTCAGCAAAAGTTGGATGCGCGTGGCTCATTCTTGAGATATCCTCGGCAGAGGCACGGAATTCCATCGCGGTTACAGCTTCAGCAATAAGATCGGCCGTACGGGCTCCAATCATATGCACACCTAATACCTCATCGGTCTTTTCGTCGGCAAGGATTTTTACGAATCCGTCTAAATCTCCACTGGCTCGGGAACGACCCAAAGCACGCATTGGGAATTTACCTTCCTTATATTTTACGCCTTCTTCCTTAAGTTGCTCTTCAGTTTTTCCTACTGCAGCCACTTCGGGCCAGGTATAAACCACACCCGGAATAAGATTATAATCGATATGCGGCTTTTGCCCGGCGATGGTTTCAGCAACAAAAGTTCCTTCTTCCTCAGCTTTATGTGCCAACATAGCCCCCCGCACTACATCTCCAATCGCATAGATATTTTCTACGTTGGTTTGCAGGTGCTCATTTACTTCGATGGTTCCCTTATCTGAAACTTTTACTCCTGCAGCATCGGCATTTAGACCATCGGTAAAGGGACGTCGTCCTACAGAAACCAGGCAATAATCTCCCTTAATTTCTACTTCTTTACCTTTTTTATCATCGGCTTTGATGATCACCTCATCACCATTTCTCTCAACCGATTTCACCTTGGTAGAAACATGGAATTTCACTCCCTGTTTCTTTAGTACCTTCTGAAGTTCTTTCGAAAGAGCGCTATCCATTGTAGGAATAATGCGGTCCATAAACTCTACAACAGTAACCTCGGCTCCTAATCGGCGGTAAACCTGGCCAAGTTCCAGACCAATCACCCCACCACCAATCACGATCATATGATTCGGGATTTCCTTAAGTGTTAAGGCCTCGGTAGAAGTGATTACACGTTCTTTATCTAACTCAATAAATGGTAAGTTTGAGGGTTTTGAACCGGTTGCAATGATGATTTTACCAGCCTCGATGGTTTCGGTTTCTCCATCGTTTTTCTTAATGTTTACGTGGGTTTTATCCTTAAAAGAACCTACACCTTCATAAACATCAATTTTATTTTTATCCATCAGGTATTTTACCCCGTCACAAGTTTGACTCACTACCGAGTTCTTGCGCTCCATCATTTTCTCCAGGTTTACCTTAATTTCACCCGGAATTTCAATTCCGTGTTCTTCGAAATGCGCTACGGCATCGTGATAGTGATGGGAAGAATCCAGTAATGCTTTACTTGGAATACAACCTACATTAAGACAGGTACCCCCAAGGGTTGAATATTTTTCAATGATCGCAGTTTTCATTCCCAGTTGTGCGCAGCGTATGGCAGCCACGTAACCTCCCGGGCCTGATCCTATAACTGCAACATCATATTTACTCATAATTCAATGTTTTGTAATAGTTTTTAAACAAGTGACACAAAAGTACAACTATTCGCATCAATGACCAATGCGAAGCCCTGCCCTAAAAAAACTTTAAGAATTATAAATTTATGGCTGTGGTATTTTTCACTTTTTCGATCGTGAACGTACTTTGAGTACTTCCAATATGATCTAAAGTGGTGAGTTTAGTAACCATAAATTCGCGGTAAGCCTCCATATCTTTTACCATCACCTTTAATATGTAATCATATTCCCCGCTAATATGAAAACATTCCAAAACTTCAGGCAGGCTGGTGACCTCGTTTTCAAAACGGGTAAGATAGGATTTGGTGTGCTGGATAAGCTTTATCTGGCAAAAGACCATAAAGGCTTTTTCTACTTTTTCAGGATTTACCAGCGCCACATATTTGGAGATTACCCCCTCCCGTTCCAGTCTTTTAATACGTTCATAAACCGCAGTAACCGAAAGGTCTACCTTGAGGGAAATTTGTTTATGAGTTAATTTACTGTCTTGCTGCAGCAACTTTAAAATATCCTGGTCTTTTTTATCGGGTTTCATTCTGAAAAATTTTCATCTCTTAAAATCAAATCTAGAGAATTTCAGCATTATTTTCTGCATTTTCAATTATAAATAAATTTAAATTCTGAATATTCATAACCTCATTGATTTTGATTCTGAAATTCAGGAAATTTGGAGAAACCTTAAAAACCTATACCGATGAAATATAAACCGGCCGATAAAATCCAGGATCTTCAATACTTTGGAGAATTTGGAGGGGTAAACCCTTCAATTTCCGATTCTTCCACCTATACATTTCTTTCAGCAAAAACTATGTTTGACACTTTTGAAGGAAATGCCGATGGTTGTTATTTATACTCAAGACATTCTTCGCCTTCCAACTTATACCTGGGGGAAGCCCTGGCAGCGATGGAAGGTACCGAAACTGCCAATGTAGCCGCCAGCGGTATGGGGGCCATCACCCCAACCCTGCTCCAACTTTGTAAAGCCGGAGACCATATAGTTTCCAGCCGAACTATATACGGCGGTACTTATGCTTTTTTGAAAAATTTCGCACCTGGACTTAACATCAACACCTCTTTTGTAGATATCACAGATGCCGAAAAGGTGGAAGCTGCGATTACTAAAAACACCAAAGTATTGTATTGTGAGGCGGTGAGCAACCCACTTCTTGAAGTTGCCGATCTTCCCGAACTTGCCAAAATTGCCAAAAAACACGGGTTAACTTTCGTGGTAGACAACACTTTTTCTCCGCTTTCAATAAGTCCCAAAGCTTTGGGTGCCGATATCGTTATTCACAGTCTAACTAAATTCATCAATGGAAGCAGCGATACCGTGGGAGGAGTCACCTGCGGAAGCCAGGAATTCATAGACAGTCTTCGAAATGTGAACGATGGCGCCAGTATGTTATTGGGCCCTACTATGGATAGCCTTAGGGCAGCTTCTATTTTAAAGAACCTTAGAACCCTTCATATTCGTATTAAACAACACAGCCACAATGCCCAATTCCTGGCAGAAAAATTCCAGGAAGACGGATTAAGAACCGTTTATCCAGGTTTGGCAAGCCACCCTGGTCACGAAACCTTTAAGAAGATGATGAACGAATCCTACGGGTTTGGAGGTTTACTAACCATAGATGTAGGCAGCCTGGATAAGGCCAATGAGCTTATGGAATTAATGCAGAAGAAAAACCTGGGCTACCTCGCGGTAAGTCTTGGATTTTACAAAACCCTATTCAGTGCCCCGGGAAGCTCTACTTCTTCTGAAATTCCCGAAGAAGAGCAGAGAGAAATGGGCTTAAGCGACGGGCTTATTCGCTTCAGCATAGGTTTGGACAATGATATTGAAAGAACTTATAAAATAATGAAAGAATGTATGATCGAAGTTGGCGTACTTGAAAAGGAGATGGCCTAAACCTCGAATTTTTTAAAATTTCAGCCCCATTTCCTAAGTGAGATGGGGCTTTTTATATAAAACAGTATATTTATCGAAAAGAAAAACATGAAAAAGCTCTACCTATTAACATTATTTACAACTATTATAATTAATTGTCAAAACCTCCAGGCTCAAATGAATTTTCAAAACGAAGTAAAAATTTATTATGGCCTAACTGAAAGCAGTCTGGGTGCCGGCCAGGAGCTTATTGGAGGCCCCGGCTACAATGTAGAGAAATCCTTCGAAACCGGAATTAGATATATTTGGCGCCTACCTAACGGAATTGGTCTTGAGACCGGCGCCAATTTCTGGCAGGGTGATGTGATCATTACCTCAGCCCCAATGCCCGAACAAACTACCCGCACCGAGGAATTAAAGATCACCACCATTCCCGTGTTTGTAAACTATGAATTTTGGAACTATTTCTACATTAACGGTGGCCCCGTGATGGATTTTCAATCGACAGACAGCAGTTTTGCTCCGCAATCTGGCATAGGCCTGGGAGCAGGCTTTGGTGCTCAGTATGCTTTCAATCGGTTTTTGGTTTATATCAACCCCAACTGGCGTATGAGCAGCCTAATTCCTTTTGAAAAAGAAAATCATCATCCTCGACTTCAAACTTTGGGAGTTCAGTTTGGTTTGGGCTATAGTTTTTAAACAGACTTTCTCTAAAAATTTGTCGGTTTTACGGTAAAATCGTAAAATTACGGGCCCTAATGAAAAAGTATTAGAAATAAAGCATCAAAACCTCACATTTCACTAAAACTTGTGAGGTTTTCTTATTGAAACTACCAGCAATATGGATGAAAATACCAGCAATGAATCGGCTGCAACTATTCAGGAAAACAGAGAATTAAATATTTGGGAAGCTCTAATTCCCGTGTTTGCTTTAATCGCAATGCTTGCTTTTAATGTTTTTGTTTTTGGAGACGATGCGCTTAGCGGATCAAATCAATTTATTCTTTTGCTGGGTGGCGCAGTGGCCGCAATCGTTGGGTATTTCAACAATATTAAATACGATGCGATGATAGACGAGGTAGCCTCGAACATTCAATCTACCGCGGGCGCTATTCTCATTCTGCTTATGGTTGGGGCACTTGCAGGTACCTGACTTATCTCGGGAATTATTCCAACAATGATTTATTACGGGCTTCAGATTCTAAATCCTACCATCTTCCTGGCTGCCTGCGTGATTATTTGTTCGGTGATCTCGGTGGCCACGGGAAGCAGTTGGACGACTTCAGCCACGGTAGGGATCGCCCTTATAGGAATTGCCGAAGCTCTTGGAATTTCAGTAGGGATGACGGCCGGAGCCATACTTTCCGGCGCTTATTTTGGAGATAAATTATCGCCTCTTAGCGATACCACCAACCTGGCTCCTGCAATGGCAGGAACCGATTTGTTTACGCACATTCGCTATATGACCCTTACCACAGTGCCTACAATTCTGGTAACCTTAGTCGTATTTATAATCATAGGATTAAACCTTGACACCAGCGGGGTAACTGATACCTCCAGCATCCTGGCTTCCATAGAAAAATCTTTCAGTATTAGTCCCTGGTTATTTTTAGTGCCGGCCATAGTGATTGCTTTGATCGTAAAAAAAGTTTCACCACTTGTGGCTTTACTTCTGGGAACCCTGCTGGGAGCCGTGGCGGCCCTCATCTTTCAGCCTTCAATTGTGACTCAAATTGCAGGTGCCAGCGACCTCAATTTTATTAGCGGATACAAAGGAGTAATGCAGGCCATTACGGTAGATACCGCCGTAGAAACCGATAATCAGGATTTAAACGACCTCTTTTCTTCAGGCGGAATGGCGGGAATGCTCGGCACAATCTGGCTGATCATTTGTGCGATGGTTTTTGGCGGAATTATGGATGCCATCGGTGCCCTGGCCAGAATCAGTAAAGCTTTGCTGAATCTCTTTCATACCACTTTCGGGCTGTTTTCCAGCACCGTTATTAGTTGTTTGGCCTTGAATGCAACCGCATCAGACCAATACCTTGCCATTGTTGTACCCGGAAAAATGTTTGCCAAAGCCTATCGCGATAAAGGCCTGGCTCCCGAGAATCTTAGCCGTACCCTGGAAGACTCGGGAACGGTAACCTCGGTACTGGTTCCGTGGAATACCTGCGGGGCCTACCACAGCGGAGTCCTAGGAGTTCCGGTTGCCTCCTATTTTGGCTATGCCATCTTTAATTATTTGAGTCCGTTTATGACGCTACTCTTTGCCGGCTTCGGCATAAAAATTAAGCAACTCACCACAAAAAAAGCTTAAATAGAGATTATTTATTCTGAATTTAATTTCTGATAAGCAAAAACTATAATCAAATAATTTTTTAAAATCTCAATGCTTCGAAAAACTGAAGTCATTGGCTAAATTTGCACCCGAATTAGAAATCAAATTAAAACCTAAACAATATGTCACTAGTAGGAAAAAAATTTCCAAATCTTAGCGTAGATGCGATGAATGAAATGGGAGATACTTTCAAGATCAACGTTCTTGAAGAAGCTCAGAAAAACAACAAAAAAGTATTGCTTTTCTGGTACCCAAAAGATTTCACCTTTGTTTGCCCTACCGAGCTTCACGCTTTCCAAAAAGCTATGGAAGAATTCGAAAAAAGAAATGTTATGGTAATTGGTGCTTCCTGTGATACGCCCGAGGTACATTTTGCCTGGTTGAATACACCTAAAGATAATGGAGGAATTGAAGGAGTAACTTACCCAATTCTTGCAGATTCTAACCGTAACCTAAGTTCACGTCTTGGAATTCTGGATATCACCAACGAGCGATACGACGAAGAAACAGGAGATTTGACAGTAGACGGTGATAACGTAACTTACCGTGCTACTTACCTAATCGATGAAGAAGGAAAAATCTTCCACGAGAGCGTAAACGATATGCCACTTGGTAGAAACGTAACAGAATTCCTAAGATTAATCGATGCTTACACTCACGTTCAGGAAAAAGGTGAGGTTTGCCCGGCTAACTGGGAAGAAGGAAAAGAAGCGATGAACGCTAACCGCGATGGAGTTGCCTCTTACCTAAGCTTAAACTAAAAAAAAGCTAAAAAGTTATGATTAAGGAATTAGATCAGGATAATCTGGGTGAAATTGTTGGAAACAACAAAACTGTTGTGGTACAATATATGGCAACCTGGTGCGGCAACTGCCGATTGATGAAGCCCAAGTTCAAAAAACTGGCTTCAGAAAATGAGGATGTTGAATTCCTTTTGGTAGATGCTGAAAAATTTCCGGAATCACGAAAACTGGCAAATGTGGATAACCTTCCAACTTTCGCTACTTTCAAAGATGGAAATTTTGTGAACCAGGTGCAAACCAACAAGTTTGAGCCCCTAAAAGACTTAGTAAATGAAGTTACCAGTAATTAGACATTTACAGCGCAACAACGAGCTGCAAAAACTGGAAAATACGATTGAAGTATTGGAAAGTTTTACAGAACACCGCTCTGTGACCGATGAGGAAATGGATGTGATCGGGGAATTGATCTCCAATCTTTGCGGTGCCGTTGAAGTGCAACAAATGATCAATAATGGTGCAGATGAAAAATCTGCTGCCAATGAATTTATGCAGAAAGTGATCGGTTCTATAGATCGATAAATCTATCACTTAACCTACTGATAAAGGCCGTTTCCAAATTTTGGAGCGGCCTTTTTGTTTTATGATAAAATTAGTAAAAGCCTGTACCAGAAATTCTAACTTTAACCGGAATACCAAAAAAAAATTCTATGTCACAAATAACTTTTAAAGGAGACCGGGTGAACACCTACGGCAATCTCCCCGAAAAAGGCGAAAAAGCCCCCTATTTTAAACTGCTGAAATCTGATCTTTCTATTGCCAAACTGGATGATTTTAAAGGCAAACGAGTAGTGATGAATATTTTCCCGAGTATAGATACCGGGGTTTGCGCCACTTCAGTAAGAAATTTTAACGAAAGGGTTGGCGACCTTAAAAACACAGTAGTACTTTGTATTTCCCGTGATCTACCCTTTGCTCAAAAGCGTTTTGTAGATGATGAAGGCTTGAAAAATGTGGTAAATCTGTCCGATTTTCGCGAAAGGGAGTTCGGGAAAGATTATGGCCTGGAAATGATAGACGGCCCCCTGGAGGGATTGCTCTCCCGCGTTGTAATTGTTCTTGATGAAAACGGCACGGTAATTCACAGCCAGCAGGTACCCGATATTGCTGAAGAACCCGATTATCTTGAAGCTTTAAAACCCCTGCTCTAATGCGTGATTCCTTTTTAGGAAAAAGAATTAGAGGTGGAGGCTATGCTATTAAAGGCGCCTGGATTCTGCTGCGCACCGAGGCCAGCATACAGGTGCAATTTGCTATTGCAATAATTGTAAGCCTTGCTGGTTTATATTTTGACATTACCAGGACCGAATGGCTGTTTCAATTCACAGCCATTGGTTTGGTGATGGCCGCCGAAGGTTTAAATTCGGCCATTGAAGCCCTGGCCGATTTTGTACATCCCGATTTTCACAGTAAAATTGGTCATATTAAAGACGTTGCCGCCGGCGGGGTATTTTTTGCGGCTCTTTTTGCCAGTATTATAGGAATAGTAATTTATTACCCATACCTATTTGGATAGGCCAGATTAAAATCTTTCGAAGAATATTATTTAGTTTTGACCGTTAACCAGCCAAAGCAAAGCCCAACTTAGCAATCAAAATTTATTTTTGCTTACTTTAGACGGGCTAATTTGTATTTTTGCTCAAAATCTGTCAAAGCATCTATGGCCAAAAAGAAAACCGCGGGTAACAAAACATCCGGAAAAAGATTTAATAAAGCCTCATTAAAGCTTAACCGGCAACAAAGAGTGGTTTTAGGAAGTTTTTTAATGCTTTTCGGCCTTGCCCTTTTCGTGGCTTTTATCTCCTTTCTTTTTAACTGGCAGGCCGATCAAAGTACCCTGGGCGAATTTGGCAATCGTGAAGTGGAAGCCAAAAACTGGCTAAGCAAATTTGGCGCCCTGGTTAGTGATCTTTTCATCTACAAAGGCTTTGGTCTTGCAGCTTTCATCCCGGCCTTTCTTATAAGTTTAAGCGGAATATACCTGTTTTTTGACCTGAAAAATTTCAAGCTTGGCTCCTACTGGTTTTGGGGAGTTTTGGTGATGCTTTGGATTTCGGTTTTCTTCGGATTTTTTGCTGCTCAAAACGCACTTTTAGGCGGAAGGGTTGGCTTCGAGGTTAACGACTACCTTCAGGATTACCTGGGTCTTGCCGGCACCGGCCTGCTTATGCTTTTTCTGTTTATAGCCTATGCCAGCTTAAGGCTGAAGCTTACCCCCGAAATGCTCGGCAGTTTTTTCAGTAAAAAGAAAAAAGAATTATCAGAAGAATTTAAATCGGCCCAGGCTAAGGTTTCTGAAACCGATGAGGAGTTAGACTGGAAAGAAGAATACGCCCCTGTAAAGGCCGAAGCTCCTGCCCGTGAAGTAAGCTTTGATACCACGAAGCCTTCCGAAGAAAAAGAAATAGAACCCAAAAAACCTGAACCGGTAGTCCCAAAATCGAATACCGGCGAAGAAGAGGTTGAAATGGAAGTTGAAACCGCCGAGGAAGAGGAGCTTGAAGAAAGCAATATAAGCCGAAAACTCGTGAAAGATTTTGGCGAATTTGATCCCACTCTCGAACTTAGCAACTATAAATTCCCCACTTTAGAACTTTTAAAAGATTATGGCGGCGGCATCACCGTAGACCAGGAAGAACTTGAAGGTCATAAAAACCGAATAGTTGAAACCCTGAAAAATTATAAAATCGATATTGCTCAAATTAAAGCTACGGTAGGACCTACGGTAACTTTATACGAGATCATTCCCGAAGCCGGGATTAGAATTTCCAAAATCAAGAACCTTGAAGATGATATCGCGCTATCCCTCTCGGCGCTTGGAATTCGTATTATCGCACCTATACCCGGGAAGGGAACCATTGGGATCGAGGTTCCGAATAAAAATGCTTCGATTGTCTCGATGCGTTCGGTTATTGCTTCGCCAAAATTTCAGAATGCCGAAATGGAATTGCCTATGGCCCTGGGGAAAACCATCTCGAACGAAACCTTTGTGGTAGACCTGGCTAAAATGCCTCACCTGCTAATGGCTGGGGCCACCGGCCAGGGTAAATCGGTAGGACTCAATGCGATCTTAACTTCATTATTATACAGCAAACACCCGGCTGAAGTAAAATTTGTACTGGTTGATCCCAAAAAAGTAGAACTTACGCTGTTTAATAAAATCGAGCGGCATTACCTGGCAAAATTACCCGATACAGAAGATGCTATTATCACCGATAATACCAAAGTGATCAATACGCTTAATTCGCTTTGTATCGAAATGGACAACCGTTATGAGCTACTGAAAGATGCGATGGTTCGTAACATTAAAGAATACAACGTAAAATTCAAGGCCCGCAAACTCAATCCCGAAAATGGCCATAAATTCCTGCCTTATATAGTTTTGGTGGTAGATGAATTTGCCGACCTTATTATGACGGCCGGGAAAGAAGTAGAAACTCCAATTGCAAGATTGGCCCAGCTGGCCCGGGCAATTGGAATTCATTTAATCATCGCCACCCAAAGACCTTCAGTAAATGTGATTACCGGAATTATTAAAGCTAACTTCCCGGCGCGAATCGCCTTTAGGGTAACCTCAAAGATAGATTCCCGAACCATCCTGGATAGCCAGGGCGCCGACCAGTTGATTGGTCGTGGAGATTTGCTTTTTACACAGGGTAATGAATTAAGACGCCTGCAATGTGCTTTCGTAGATACTCCTGAGGTAGATAAAATCACCGAATTTATCGGTTCTCAAAAAGCCTACCCCGATGCACACCTGCTTCCCGAATACGAGGGGGAAGATAGTGGCACAGGACTTGATATAGATGTGAGCGAGAGAGACAAGCTCTTTCGCGAAGCCGCAGAAGTTATTGTAATTGCCCAACAGGGCTCGGCTTCGTTGCTGCAACGTAAATTAAAATTAGGCTATAACAGAGCCGGTCGAATTATAGATCAGCTGGAAGCAGCAGGAGTCGTAGGTCCATTTGAAGGAAGTAAAGCCCGACAGGTTTTAATTAGCGATATGGCAGCGCTGGAACAATTATTAAACGAAGAATAAAAACAAATTCAAATGAAAAAGATCCTTGTTTTATTGCTATTTATTGCAGGATTTGGAATGCAGGCGCAAAATTCCCAAAAGGCCGAAAACCTATTAAAAGAAGTTTCTTCCAAGGTGAAATCTTACGACAATATGGTAATCGATTTTAAATACAGCCTTGAGAACGGCAGCGAAAACATAAGCCAGGAAACCCGTGGTGATGTAAGTATTAAAGGAGAAAAATACCTTCTTAACCTTATGGGGGTTACCCAAATGTTTGATGGCAAGAAAATTTATACCATTATCCCTGCCGATGAAGAAGTGAATATTTCAAATTATTCTGAAGAAGACGAAAACAGCATAACCCCTTCAAAAATGTTTAGCTTTTACGAAGAAGGCTATAATTACGAATGGGATATCACGCAAAATGCTAACGGGCGTAAAATTCAGTATATAAAGCTTACTCCTAAAGATTCAAAAGCCGAAGTAAAAAATATACTTCTGGGAATAGATAGTCAAACAAAACATATTTACAACCTTATTCAAACCCAGGATAACGACACCAAAATCACCATCACGGTAAAAAGCTTTAAAACCAATCAACCTATTGCGAAAAACCTGTTTAGCTTTGACGAGTCTCGTTACCAGGATTTTTACATTAACCGCCTAGACTAAGTTGAAAATACTTGACCGGTACATACTTGTAAGTTACCTAAAAACATTTTTTTCAGTATTTATAATCCTGATGTTCATCTTTGTACTCCAAACCATTTGGCTGTACATAGGTGAACTGGCAGGAAAAGATCTCGATGTTGAGATTATTCTGAAATTTTTACTGTACTTCTCTCCTAAACTGGTGCCGCTGGTTTTACCGCTCACCATTCTGCTAACCTCCATAATGACCTTCGGAAGTTTTGCCGAAAACTATGAATTTGCTGCGATGAAGTCTTCGGGGATTTCCCTGCAAAGGGCAATGAGAAGCCTTACTTTATTTATAATTTTAGTAAGTCTTACCGCTTTCTTTTTTGCCAATAACGTAATTCCTGCTGCTGAATTTAAATCGATCAACCTCCGAAAAAATATAGCCCAGCTTAAACCCGCAATGGCCATTACCGAAGGCACTTTTAATGACCTGGGAACCATCAACATTAAAGTTGATAAAAAAAGCGGGGATAATGGGCAGTACCTCACAGATGTTATCATACATCAAAAAACTTCCCGCAGCGGGAACAATACGGTGATGAAAGCCAAAGAAGGCGAACTTGTAGGCAGCACCGATTCTGATGTGCTTTCCCTAATTCTAAAAGACGGAAATTACTACGATGAGATTCAGCCGAAAGATCTCGCCAAACGCCGCAATAAACCTTTCGCCAAGAGTTATTTTAAAGAGTACGTGATAAACCTGGATCTTTCAGACTTTAATAATGTTGATTTGGAAGATGAGACCTACAGCAATACCCAGGGAATGCTGAAAATTTCAGAATTAAAACAAAGTATAGATTCCTTCTCAACCTCTTACAACACGAATTTTAAAGTTTTTAAACAGGGAATGTACAAACGTACCGGCCTGGAAAATATTTATACCAACTTTAAACCTGCCGATACCATTAGCACCGGAAATTCTTTATTAGATGCCTACGATGCTTCCCAGGCTTCTCAAATCGTAAACCTGGCACTGGGAAATGTGAATGCCTCGCTTTCGCATTTAAATATCAAAAAAACCGAATTTAGAACTGCCAGCAAACAACTCAACAAATATGAAATTGCCCTGCACGAAAAATATGTGCTTGCCGCAGCCTGTGTGGTGTTATTTTTTGTGGGTGCCCCCCTGGGAGCTATTATTCGCAAAGGCGGGATGGGTCTTCCCATGGTAATAGCCATTTTGCTGTTTCTAACCTATCACTTCATTGGGATTTTCGCTAAGAACAGTGCCGAAGAGGGAACAATCAGCCCTTTTATAGCAACCTGGCTTTCTACTCTCATTATGCTTCCGCTGGGAATTTATTTAACCTATAGAGCCACCACCGATCAAGGCTTATTCGCCTTTGATGCTTTCACTGAACCTATCAGGAAACTGCTTAAAAAAGCCGGCCTGGTGAAGCCGAAAAATCAAATAGAATAGATACCTTTGCAGCCTTAAAAATCAGCAGCATGTCGCGTGAAACTTCAGTAAAATCAAAAATTCAACTCAACACGATAAAAGAGGCCATAGATGATATCAGGGCCGGGAAAGTGATTATTGTCGTAGACGATGAAGATCGTGAAAATGAAGGTGATTTTGTCGCCGCTGCCAAAAAAGTAACGCCTGAAATGATCAATTTTATGGCTACCCACGGCCGCGGATTGATTTGCGCACCGCTTAGCGAAGAGCGTTGCAAGGAGTTGAAACTCGAAATGATGGTTGGTAAAAATACCGACCCAATGGAAACGGCCTTTACTATTTCTGTAGATTTAAAAGGACAGGGAGTGACCACGGGAATTTCGGCAGCCGATAGGGCAAAAACCATCAAATCGCTTATCGAGCCTGCTACCAAACCTAATGATCTTGGCCGCCCGGGACATATTTTTCCGCTAAAAGCCAAAGAAGGCGGGGTTTTAAGAAGAACAGGACATACAGAAGCTGCTATAGATTTTGCCCGTCTTGCCGGTTTGGAACCTGCCGGAGTGATTGTTGAAATTATGAACGAAGATGGCAGTATGGCCCGCCTGCCGCAATTGATGGAGGTCGCCAAACGCTTCGATCTAAAAGTGGTTTCTATTGAAGATCTGGTAGCCTACCGTATGCAACACGATTCTCTTATTGAGAAGAAAGAAGATTTCAACATTCAAACCCGCTTCGGGGAATTTAGGATTAGAGCTTACCAGCAAACTACCAATAATCAGGTGCATATCGCGCTTACCAAAGGTGACTGGAAACCCAATGAAGAAATTCTGGTACGGGTGAACTCTACCTTGATCAATAATGACATTTTAGGAACGCTTACCAATAATGCCGATAAAAAACTCGACAATATGTTCCAGGCCATCAATGAGGAAGGCCGTGGTGCAATTGTGTTTATAAATCCGGCAACCCAATCGCTTAATTTGCTGCCAAGACTGGCCGAGTTAAAGGAATTACAGAAATCTGGTGAAGTAAAGGCACCACCAATCAATATGGATAACAAAGATTTTGGAATTGGCGCCCAGATTCTGCACGACCTGGAAATTCATAAAATCAAATTGCTATCAAACAGCCAGCAAACAAAACGTGTGGGGATGATAGGTTACGGGCTCGAAATTACCCGCTACGTGAACTATTAATTCACTTCAATAATCACATCGTCAATAGGGCGACGTACTTTTTTAAATTCTGAAAACATATCGTCTTTCGCCCTTTTACCTACCGGAAGCACCAAAACCGATTTTAAATTCCGGGAGTCCAGCTCCAGAAGTTTATCATATTTTTCGGGCTCAAAACCTTCCATAGGGCAGGCATCTATACCTTCGGTTGCGCAAACGGTGAGCAAAGTACCCAAAGCCAGATAAGCCTGATTTTTAGCCCAGGAATGAATTTCTTCGGTGGTTTTTTCAGCAAAATCTCCAATGAGAAAATCCTTAAAGGGATCGAGAATTTCGGCAGGAGTCTCCCGTATATGCTTTACCCTTTTAAAATAGGCTTCAATAAAATTCTTATCGATTTTATCTTCAATACAAATCACCAAAACGTGGGAAGCCGTACTTACCTGTTGCTGATTAAAGGAATAGGTTTTCAAATTCTTCTGAAGCTCTTTATTCTGAATAACCAGTAAACGCAGGGGTTGTAAACCGTAAGATGTAGCGGTAAGATTAAAGGCCTGTTTCAAAACATCAATCTTAACTTCAGGCAAAAGTGAATTCTCGTCAAATTTTTTGGTGGCATAACGCCAGTTCAGGGCTTCTATATTTCCCATATTCAGCTTATAATTTGCACAAATTTAGGCATAGAAAATAAGATGCTAAACCTGCGTCCATAAAATAAACAAATATGGAAATAATACTTATCTTCATTCTTCAAAAACCTGTACCCGGCACCAATGACAAAAACTATTAAAAAAACAATTCTTTTCCTGGTTTTAGGTCTTATCGTTATCATCATGCTGGTTTTAGGTTTAAAGGCTTATATCGAACAGGACACCCGTCACCTCACCTATTCCAGAATTGCCGAAATTCCTGAAGCCACCACGGCTATAGTTTTAGGGGCCAGCGTTCACAGCGACGGAAAACTCTCCCCGGTTTTAAAAGATCGCGTAGACAGTGCGCTCGAGCTTTTTCGAAGAGGAAAGGTAGAATATATCCTGGTAAGCGGCGATCACCGAAGCGACGATTATAATGAAGTTGATGCTATGGGAAACTACCTGCTCGAAAAAGGGGTTCCCGAAGAAGCGATAATTTTAGACCATTCCGGTCTCGATACCTATGATACTATGTACCGGGCCAGGGAAGTTTTTCAAATTGAAAGCGGCATCGTGGTAACCCAGAAATTTCATCTGCCCAGGGCATTGTTTATCGCGAAAAATTTAGGATTGAAATATAACGGCCTGGAAGCAGGATCTGTAAACTACCGCGCTACCAATAAAATTCAAAGACGCGAACTACTGGCAAATTTTAAGGCGGTTTATGAAGTGATCGTACAAAGGGAAGCCCGAAACCTTCAGCTTTAATAGTCTTATTTGGTTTTTTTTATATCTTTAAGTCAACTAACTAAAAACCAACTAAAATGTTTCAATGGCTAATTCACATTCTTATTGATGCTTTGGTGCTGTTGGCCGTGGCCAATATGATGCCCAAAGTTGAATTAAAAGGCTTTAAAACTGCAATTATTGTAGCGCTTATCATCGGGGTTCTAAGCTTCCTTTTAAGCTGGATTCTCATCGCTTTGCTCAATGTAGCGACACTCGGAATATTCTATTTCCTCGGGCTCGGCTTTGTTACCAGGGTGATTGCCTATGCTATAATCATCGAGCTGGCCGATAAACTAAGCAAGGATTTTAAAACTGTAGGTTTTCTACCCTCGCTCTGGCTGGCTATAATTCTGGCTATAGTAGGTGGGATTGTAGACGCGGTGCTCTTTTAATTATAGCAAAGAGATTAAATTTAAGAGGCTGATTTTTTTAAAAAAATCAGCCTCTTTTGTTCTTATACTTTCTGCCGTACCAAATCAAAAATCCGCTAACCGGTAAGCCGGCTATAAAAAGACTGGCAAAGAAAGCCAGTATTTTTCCCGGTAAATCCAGGTACTGGCCGGTATGCAGGCCGTAACTTAATTCCTGAAGTTTCATTCCGGCACTCTTTAGTTCAAAATTATGTTTTTGCAAAAGCTCCCCGGTTTCGGGATGAAAATAAAAATTGCTCTGCCCGTCATAATCAAGAGCTTCGGGGTATGATCCAGAAACAATTGGCAGTCCCGGGCCCTGGCTCCAGACAAAGAACATTTCATCTTCAGGCTTTAATTCTAGGGTCTTATAAAGAGCCAGGTCTAATGCAGTTACTGTTTCTTCTTCGGAAGCAATCTCAACTTCTATAATATCACCCGGTTTCTCCTGAAACAAATTGGCGGTTTCATAAAAAGCCGAATTCATCCACTCGTAAGAAAAACTCAGCCCTGTTAGCGCAATAAATGCTGCGATTAAACTCAAATAGAATCCGGTGGTGCTATGCCAGTCGTAATTGATTCGTCGCCATTTGGCATCCCATTTAATACTAAGCCGTTTTTTAAGGTTTTTACGCTTCTTTGGCCACCACAGGATTAGACCTGAAACCAACATAAACAGAAAAATAAGCGTGGAAATTCCCACTACCTGTTTCCCGATAGTTTCAGGTAACCAAAGATGCATATGCAAATCTTCAATGATTAAAAAGAAATCATCAGCCAGCCTTTCCTCAGCCAGAAATTCAGCAGTATAAGGGTTAAAATAAAAGTGGGTAGGCTCCCCTTCTACTTCAGCATAAACAAATGCCGACCTGTCCCGGCCCTGGTAAACGACCATCCCGGGAACGGCTTCCGCAGAAATCGCCGCAACTTTCTCCTGCAAATTCGAAGGTTTCACAAAACTTTCCTGTTGAATTTCAACTTTTCTATGGGATCGGGTTAAGTCTTTTATCTCGTCGTGAAAAACAAAAATGCATCCCGTTACAGCCACTGTAAAAACAATGATACCGCTAGCCAGGCCCAGCCACAGATGCAATCGGGAAATCCATTTTTTAAAAGCACTTTTCTTTTTAGGCTTCATTTTGATAAAATTGCAAAAAGGCCACCTTAGGTGACCTTTCATTCTGCAAAGCTAATTCAATTAAAATTTATAGGTAAACATCGCAGCGATGTTGCGTGGCATTTGCGGGTTAATGGTTGACCAACCGGTATAATATGCTTCGTTGTTCAAATTATTAAGCTTAAGGTTCACTTCGAACTTATCGGCCCGGTAGAAAAGGGAAGCATTTAGAACCGCATAGGAAGGCAGTGTAAATACCCCGCCAAGCTGACGGTTAAAAATCATATTTTCACTGGCGTAATTTCCTCCAAATCCAAAACCGAAGCCCTGTAAATTCCCCTGCTGAATTTCATAGCTGGCCCATAAGTTGGCCATAGTTTCAGGTCCGGCCGATTCGGGGCGTCTGCCTAAAAAGTCGGTTTGATCAGACTCGGTTAACTCGCTGTCATTATGACTAAATCCGGCGATTAAATTAAAGCCATCTACCGGAGTGGCGGTGATACTGGCTTCGAATCCTCGGCTGTATTGTTCTCCATCCTGAACATAGAAAAAAGGTCTTCCGGTTTCTTCCATCACCATATTGAAAACATTGATGTTGTAATAACTTAAGGTGGCCGAAAGGCGATTATCCCATAAATCGAGTTTGGTACCTACCTCAAACTGCCGGGCGCGCTCCGGTTCAAAGGTCACGGTGCGGGTAGCTCCCTGCGCAGGATCTCCTTCCTGGAGCGGTGCCACATTGCTGAATCCATCCATATAATTGGCAAAAAGCGCAACTCTGTCTAAAACCGGCTGGTATACCAGGCCAAATTTTGGAGAAAGCGCCGTTTGCTCGTAGTTTTCAGCCTTGAAATGATCTAAACGCAGGCTGGCCATTGCTGAAAACGCTGGAGTAAAGTTCAACACATCTGATACATAGGCGCTAAAAATTTCTTCCCGGGTTTCCAGGTTATTTCGGTTCACATTGGCAAGCAGTGAATTAACTGCCTGGCGTGATAACACACCGCTATCATTATTGGTAATGTAGGCTCCGGGCTCTGTAATTTCAAAAACACTTTCATTTACATTCTGCAGGCTGGCATTGCCTATATATACATTCCCGTTGGCAACGTATCCAGAATTGTTATCGATCACTCTTCTATGAAAATAATCTACCCCGGCAACCATTCTATTGCGCATCCCGGCAATTTCGAAATCTCCGATAAAATTTTGCTGAATATCGCTGGTGAGTGTTGTGGAGTTTTGATTGCTCATATAGCGGGTAAACACCAGGCCTTCCTCTAAATCGGGTAAATTCTCTCTGCCTTCATAAAACCTGGTAGTTTCGTATAAATAGGAATAATCTCCAAGAGCTTTAACCGATCCTGTTGATATTGCGGTTTGAGATCTCCAGTTATCTGAAATCTGATAATTCATCTGGCCCTGCAGGCTAAAGCCCGGGTTTCTCACTGTAAGATCATTGCTGGTATAGGATCTTTCACGATCATAACCCAACTCCTGAATATTGGTAGCTCTTAATGGCGCTCCACGATCTACGAATAACATCGTTGGATTCGTAGTTTCTCCCTCGTAAAATTCAGTATTTACAAAAAACGAAAGTTTATCGTTCACCTTATAGCTAAGCGAAGGCGCTATAAAAAATGATTCTTTAAAACCTGCATCCTGAAAAGAGTTTTGGGTATGGTAGGCCGCGTTTACCCTTAAGGCTACATCTCCGGTTTCATCGAGCGGAGTGTTCAAATCGGTAGTTACCCGGTTAAGTCCGAAACTTCCCAAAGTATAAGACACATTTCCGCCGAAATAATTAAAAGGACGCTTGGTATTTATATTTATCAATCCGCCGTAAGAGGTAAGATTTCCACCATAAAGGGTGGCTGAAGGTCCCTTCATCACCTCAACATTTTCGAAATTTGCAGGATCTGGACTACCATTGGTAATTGCCGGAAGGCCATTTACAAGAGTAGGCTGCACGGGAAATCCGCGTAAACTGTAATAGCCGGCTCCATCATTACCACGGCCGGTAGACTCCCATAATTTGCTTAAGCCGGGAGCATTTTTGGTCACATCATCAAAGTTGGTAATCACCTGCTCCTTGAGTAATTCGGCGGTGATATTATTATAAACCTGAGGGTTCTCAATTTGTTTCAGCGGCATTTTTGCCACGCTTTCACTGCGGGCCCTGGAATATTTATTTTTGTTTCCGTTTACGCGAAGGGTAACCGCGCCCAGTTCTTCCTGTTTTCCGGTTAATACCACCCCGGGCACTTTAGTTTGTTCCCCGGCATTGATTCTAACCTGAATTTCCCTGGTCGCAAAACCAACATACGAAAACTTAAGGCTATATACACCTACAGGAATATTTCGAAATTCAAATTGACCAGAGGCTCTGCTCTCTCCTCCAATCTGGGTACCCTTTACTTCTATATTTACATTAGAAATTGGCCTTCCCTGGGTATCGATCACTTTTCCCGAAACCCAACCGGTTTCCTGTGCTATTCCCCATTGCATAAAGCATATAAAAACAAGCAATAAGTAATTACTTCTCATCATTCTAACTAGAATTTTTATTTAGATTAGTTTTAAATAGAGCCCAAAACTAAAGCGCAAATTCGAATTATAAAAGCCTTATTTATATTTATTTTAAATAAAAATAAGGCGGGATATATAACTAATACTCAATCAGAGATTTAGATTGTTAGAAAAATTTTAGAGTTTATTTTGGTGTAGATAAAATTGATAGTTATTTAACTTTCTTTGAAAAGATGCTGGGTATATTAGCGGCTTTAAATTTTCGCTATGAATATAAAATTGATCGTGACCGATATGGACGGTACCCTGCTAAATGATAATCACGAAATCCATCCGGCATTTTGGGAAATTGAGGAACAACTGCATAAAGCGGGAATTCAATTTTCGGTGGCCAGTGGGAGACAATTTTATAATCTTGAATCAAAATTCGACCGAATAAAAGATCGCACTATATTTTTTGCTGAAAACGGCACCTATGTTTCTCACCGTGGCCGGGAACTTTACGTGAATCCGCTCAAGCGGGAAGATGGCCTGCATTTTATTGAAATGGGCCGCAAGCTCCCCGATACCAAATTGGTTTTATGCGGGAAAAATTCTGCCTATATGGAAAATGGTGACGAAGAGTTCTACAAGGAAATTTCGCGCTTTTATAAACGCCTAGAAATGGTAGAAGACCTTACTAAAGTAGATGATACCATCTTAAAAGTAACTCTTTGTAATTATAAGGGTGTGGAAGAACACACATTTCCGCATTTTGTGAATTATACCGACAGATTTAAGGTTGCTATTGCGGCCAAAGTTTTTATTGATATTACCGCTGCAGATGCCAATAAAGGCAATGCTATTAAAGATGTGCAGCGCGAACTAAATATTTCTGCTGAAGAAACCCTTGTTTTTGGGGATTACCTCAACGACCTGGAAATGATGAAGATCGCCAAATATTCCTACGCCATGAAAAATGCACATCCTGAAATTAAGGAAGCAGGGAATTATATCACCGATTTCGATAATAATGAAAACGGGGTTTTGCGCACCATAAAATCCTTAGGCCTGCTAAATGGTTTTAGCGGGGAACTTTAATTTATGATGATATTGGTTTGGTCCAGGCCGGTATTTCCGGTAGCAGCGTCGTAGGCATAGACTTTTATATTATATAAACCTTTCTTCAGCTGAAGTTTTTCGCTAAAAGTGCTTTCCTTTTCTGAAGCTTTAAGCTCCAGCTCCTGCTTTTCTCCATTTTCAGAAGTGATAATGGCAGCTATCTCGTAGTTGGAAGAATCCCAAATTCCGCCTTCGCTCACAGGGCAACCGCACATCAACACCACATTGGCTTTTATTTCAATTTCGGTATTTTCTTTAATGCGCTCGTGAGTTTGCGGAGATAAAATATCAACCACAAAACCCGGAATTTTTAAAATTAGGCCGTCTCCTAAAATATCTTTCCCCGGGATAAGCCATAATTGGGTAGAACTAAGAACAGAAGCCTGCTTCTTCGCTACGGGACCAAGAGCTTCAACGCTAACAAATACAGGTTCGTCGATTTCCAGCACTGCTTCGAAGCCGGCAGTTTTTTCATCGCTTAAATGCTGCCTGCGCTGCTGTGGTTGTTCCATTATCTTTTTAGTATCTCCCGTGCTGCCTTTGGTGAGACCCTGCGCCAGGATCTCACCGGTTTCAACTTCTCTTATAATAACTTTAGCCCCACCAATCGAAGTACCAATAAACTTGGCATCTTCGGCCTGCACTCTAACCATAAGACGGGTTTCCTGGGCCTGTAGGGGAATAAAGAAAAAAGAGATAAGTACTAAACCTATAATTTTAAAAGCTTTCATAATTGCAATATTTCTTCGGAATTTACAAAAACTCATCTTTACCTATACTATCTGTACTTCGGAAGTTTTTTGGCTCCTGTTTATATTTTTCCACATAAATTTTCAGCGTGTCCTTTTCTGCCGGAAGCAAAAAATTCGCTTGCGGGTCATCTGCCAGCTGAAGCCAGGGTTTTTCAGCTTCATAATTATATTCCCCAAAAACGAAATATGGTGTCCCATTATATTTTATGGCGTTGTTTTCCAACTCCCAGGTTTGAATCCAGTTATAGATAAAAATAGCATCTTCCCTAAACATTCTCACACAGGCGTGACTCGCCGGAAAACCAGGCAAATTATACTCGTGTGAACCCACCCCGTAAAAGTTCATAAAATTCACATAATAGGGCATAATCCAATCCCGGTTCACGGTACTAATTTTTCGCCTGGCTTTATAATTAGCATAATGCAGGCCATTTGGGGTAGGAGTGCTTTGTTTACCCGAGCTAACCGCACCCCAGCGGCATAAATTTCCGTTTTCATAAGCTGCAAATGCCTGAATACGCTGAGAAATAAGCACTGCTTTAGGAATAGAATCTAAAAGCGGCATTTTAGCCGGAAACGGACTGTACCATAGAAAGTTTTCCGATAGAGAATCTGGCATAATAAAAAGTTCTCCGGGCTGAAGGCGATACAGATCTATGCGGTTAAGCGACAAAATCAGGTTTCTTTCCACTGCCGATAGCCTTTGAAAAATACTGTCCCGATTGGCAATAGACTTAATACTATCTTTCGAATACCTGGGATATTTTATAATTGTCTCTTCCAATTCTACCACAGAATCTTTTTGGGTTTGGATCGCTGTTTTATTTTGTGCCACTTCATCTTTACCCGATGATTTTTCTCCCCGGCAGGAAGTCTGCAGGCCGGTTAGAATCACCAGAGATAAATAAAATATGAAATATGAAAAAGTGCTTTTCATTTTATCAAAACCTATCTATAGCTCCTGTTAATTTAGGGAATTGCGGACGTTAGGGCATTAAATATTAGTTAAATAGACTTGCTCATTTCCTGTTTAAATTAGTCTTTTTATAACTTAAGGCAAAAGTTTTCTTATGCAGAATCGTCGTCATTTCATTAAAAATTCAGGATTATTCCTTTTAGCCAGCAGTCTTCCTGTTCCGGGTTTTATTATTCCGAAGAAAAAAGAGAAACTGGGAGTAGCCCTGGTAGGTCTTGGCAACTATAGTCGAACCCAACTGGCGCCTGCCTTGCAGGAAACAAAATTCTGCGAATTAAGAGGGATAGTTACCGGAAGCCCCGAGAAAATTCCGCAGTGGCAGAAGAAATATGGCATTAAAGATTCCAATGTTTACAATTACGGAAATATGCACGAGATCGCTAATAATCCCGATATAGATGTGATTTACATTGTGCTACCCACAGGACTTCACGCAGAGTATGCCATCAAAGCCGCCGAAGCCGGGAAACACGTTTGGTGCGAAAAACCTATGGCGCGTACCGCCACCGAATGCAGGGAAATAATTGAAGCCTGTAACCGGAATAAAGTGAAACTATCAATAGGTTACCGAATGCAGCACGAAAAAAACACCCAAACCATTATGAATTGGGCTAAAACAAAACCCTTCGGGAAAATAGAAAATTTAAAGGCTGAAGCCGGTTATTATGGAGACCCGGTCAACCCCTGGAAACTTAAAAAAGAAATGGGTGGCGGGGCGATGTACGATATGGGAGTTTATCCTCTAAACGCTGCCCGTTACAGTACAGGACTGGAACCCATTGCGGTAAGTGCCAGCCATAGCACAAACAGGCCCGAAATTTTTACCGAAGTCGACGAAACCACGAGTTTTGATCTTGAATTTCCCAATGGAATTATGGCAAATTGCAAGACCAGTTTTGGCGAAAATTTGAATACTCTTGAAATAAATTGCGAAAACGGCTGGTATTATTTAAGGCCATTTCAGTCATACTCGGGAGTAAAAGGCGAAACCAGTGACGGACAAATTCTTTCTCCCTTCGGAAAAAATCAGCAGGCGGCACAAATGGATGATGACGCCCTGGCCATTCTCGAAGACAGGCCGGTAATGGTACCCGGCGAAGATGGGCTTAAAGATATTGTGATTCTTGAAAAGATCTACGAATCGGCGGCTAATGGCAGCAAACGAATAAGTCTAAAATAAAAAAACCGCAACCCGGGTTTACCGGCTGCGGTTGTTATTTTCTGTAAATCAAAATCTAAAGTTCGTTGATCTTTTTTACAAGTTCCTGAGCTTTGGTTTCCAGTTCTTTCTCAATCGCTCTAAAATGTTGCTTCTTGTTTTCAACATCTTTTTGATTGATTTTCGCGATTAACTCGTCGAAGGTAACTACAGCTTCATCTACGATAGCTTCGGTTTTTTGAGTATCCTCTTTAGGGTTTGCTAATTGGTGAATATAGGCGGCTTCTATAATATCGCCCATTACATAATTCACATCTCTTTTTAATAATCTTTTACTTGCCATAATGCTTATAAATTGAAGCGGCAAAAATACGCGAAATTGGTGAATTACTTTCCGGCTTTTTCAAATTAATGCAGATTTCTCTGAAAATTGAAAATCCTGGTTTTAAATTACTCTCCTTTGTAAGTCACAAAGTTACGCGGCGTTTCATACAAGGTTACTTCCAAATCGCGGTCGTTTCGCATTTTCTTTCGAAGCTTTCTCCAAATCACCGCTGCGATATTTTCAACTGTTGGATTAAGATCTTTAAAATCTTCAACTTCCACATTTAAATTTTTATGGTCGAAGGCCTGCTCTACTTCTTCATAAATAAGCTGTTTCAGGTCTTTTAGGTTAATTACAAAACCGGTCTCTTCATCAATTTCACCGGTAACCGAAACGATTAACTCATAATTATGCCCGTGATAATTGGGGTTGCTGCATTTTCCAAAAACCTGCTCGTTTTTAGCATCATCCCAGTCTTTTCTAAAAAGACGATGTGCGGCATTAAAATGCGCTTTTCTATGTACGGTTGCTCTCATTCCTGAATATGGGCGTAATATTTATCAAAAATAATCTTGAACCATTCGGTATAAATTGCCGGGTTGGTTTTCATATCTTCTTTTATGGCTTCCAGAGACATCCACTTCCAGGCGGCAACTTCATCGGGATTTATATTTGGTTCCCCCTCAAAAGTCCCCACCAGGATATGATCAAATTCGTGTTCGGTCAAACCATTATCAAAAGGAGCTTTATAGATAAATGAGATGGTATCCTTTAAATCGGTGGTAAAACCCATTTCTTCCATTAAACGACGCTTCCCGGCAGCAACATTGCTTTCACCTTCTCTTTGATGACTGCAACAGGTATTGGTCCAAAGACCCGGGGAGTGATATTTTCCCAGGGCTCTTTGCTGAATCATCAGCTCGCCTTTTTCATTAAAAACAAATACCGAAAATGCCCTGTGCAGCAAAGCCTTTTCGTGAGCCTCGATCTTTTCCATCAAGCCTATTTGTTCATCCTTTTCATTAACCAGAATTACTTTTTCCTCTTTCATTTTTTTATTTGAATCTCAAATGTACAAATAGGTCATAGTTTTCACAAGCTACTCCAGGATATAGTCTGAACGCCCAGAGTAGATATTACAATTTATAGATAAGATAAATTCGCTACGCCTGTTTTTTTGATGTTCATTTTCAGCACAGTTCACCCCGTTTCGGCAATTGTTTATCAATTCGGTTTCCCCATAGCCTCTCCCCGAAATTCGGTGGGATTCCACTCCCCTGGCCTCCAAAAAAGCCCTGGTTTCCTTCACCCTTGCTTCTGAAAGTTCTAAATTATAATCATCGTTGGCTCTACTATCGGTATGCGAACGAATATCGAGTAAGAGTTCAGGGTATTTCTGCATAAACTCGGCTATGCGTGTTAATTCTGAAACTGCGTCCTTTCTTATTTCTGATTTATCCAGATCGAAATGTATAGGTTTCAGGTTAAGTACCCGTGTGAGATCGTCTCCTATCTTTGCGCCAATCACCGGTGAGCCTGAAGCATTATCGTGAAAAACAATAAGATTTTCTTTCCTTTTAATTTCGGCCGCTAAAAAACTCCAGTTAAAAAAAGCGCGTAAAGCTGCAATATTGGCGGGTGAATTTCCGAAGATATTGTGCCCGGCCTGGTACATCACCAGGCCGTTTTTAGGGTTTTCGAAGGCGTGACCATAAGCCGTAACCACGGCCTCGCCATCAGATTTTTCGGGAATATCGGGAGCGTCGGGATCACTGATTAGAATTCGGGTAGCAGGTCGCCATTTGTTTACCGGCTTCGGAAAAAATATGCGTTCAGATCCATTCAAATGGGCCTGGTCGGCTTTTCCTAAAAACTGCGCAACAGGATCGGCCGGAAAGTGGTACTCGTAAGGTGGTGTTCCGTGCCGGTGTTTTCGGTAATGCAACAGGCCCGCACTCCTTGCCCCGGGAAATCCTGCCGATAAAAAATTTAATTGAATGAGCTCATCGCTGTTTTTCAAATTTCCGAAGAGACTTTCAAGCTTACTCACCGCGTGGCAGCCGGCCCATATCGCACCTTTAAAATCCCTGTTCCAGAAATACAGATTTTTGTGGGTTTCGAATGCGGGGTCTGCGTGTGGCATTACAAAAATATCATCGCAAACACCCAATTCCTCAGGCCTTTTCCAGTTGGCCGATTTTATACCGCCGTGGGCACTCTCGGGTATTCCGGCAGCCCTAAAAAAGGGCACGGCAATAAAACCGTTTTCTCTATCCAGCGTCCATTTAGGCGCCATCGTCAAAGTATTATAAACCGGAAGCTCCAGGCGTTCTTCAGTAAAAACCCCTACCACGCCACGCTTTTGCCAGGCCTGGATCACCTCTTCGACTTCAGCATTAATATAACTAACCGGAAGCAAAAAAGCTCCCGACTTATAATCGGTCCCCGAGTAAGTAAAATCTACCCCGTCTTTCTGTTTTTCGGGATTGATAATCCATTTTATTTCAACAGGCTGCTCATTAAGCAATTCAAAAAGCAAACCATATACCTGAAGACTATTTTCCCGGGTTTGAGGTTCAATCCCGCAATTAATGATAAAAGCGCCTTCGCTAAAACTTTCTTTTTGGGTTTGGGCGTAGGTTAAAGCCTGGCAAAAAATCGCCAAAAGCAAGAATAGCACTCCGATTCGAAAAGTTTTCATGATGCTGTAAAATTACACAATGTTTTAAGCTATACTTTAGTTTAACAAGTATTTATTACACTGAGATTCAGGATGGAATTTAAATTAAAACGGAATCAAATACTCCTGCCAATAAAGCTGCTTTTATCTAAAGGCTGAAATTTAAAATTCCTGAAAATTATGGTACTTTTGCAGCCTTAAATTTCCATTGATGAAAAGCTTTCAAAAAGAGATTGCCCGTAGACGTACTTTCGGAATTATTTCCCACCCCGATGCCGGTAAAACCACCCTCACAGAAAAACTTCTTTTATTTGGTGGGGCCATACAGGAAGCCGGGGCGGTAAAATCGAATAAAATTAAGAAGGGCGCTACCAGTGACTTTATGGAAATTGAACGCCAACGGGGAATTTCGGTGGCGACTTCGGTTTTGGCCTTTGAATATGACGGGGTTAAAATCAATATTCTCGATACTCCCGGGCACAAAGATTTTGCTGAAGATACCTTTAGAACCCTCACGGCGGTGGATAGTGTGATTGTGGTGATAGATGTAGCCAAAGGTGTTGAAGAACAAACCGAAAAACTGGTAGAGGTTTGTCGTATGCGAAATATCCCGATGATCGTTTTTGTAAACAAATTAGATCGTGAAGGGAAAGATGCTTTTGAACTGTTGGATGAGATCGAACAGAAATTAAATCTCACAGTAACTCCCCTTAGTTTCCCCATTGGAATGGGTTACGATTTTAAAGGGATCTATAATATTTGGGAAAAGAACGTAAATCTGTTTACCGGCGACCCGAAAAAGGATATTGAAGAAACCATCGAAATCTCAGATCTTTCTTCTGAAGAGTTGGATGATTTAATAGGAAATTCAGCGGCCGATAGACTTCGTGACGAACTCGAACTGGCCCAGGGCGTGTATCCCGAATTCGACAGGCAGGCATACCTTGATGGCCAGTTACAACCTGTATTTTTTGGTTCAGCACTTAATAATTTTGGGGTGCGCGAGCTACTGGATTGTTTTGTTGAAATCGCTCCAAAACCACGGCCGAAGCAAAGCGAAACCCGGGAAGTTAAACCCGAAGAAGAGAATTTTAGCGGATTCGTTTTTAAAATTCACGCCAATATGGATCCCAAACACCGGGATCGCCTGGCTTTTATCAAAATTGTTTCCGGAAAATTTGAAAGAAATAAGCCTTATCTTCATGTAAGACACGGCAAAAATCTTAAATTTTCGAGTCCCAATGCCTTCTTCGCTGAAAAGAAAGAAATTGTGGATATTTCCTATCCAGGGGATATCGTGGGGCTTCACGATACCGGGAATTTCAAGATTGGGGATACCCTAACCTCTGGTGAAGAATTAAGTTATAAAGGAATTCCTAGTTTCTCTCCTGAACATTTCAGGTATATTAATAATGCCGATCCTATGAAATCCAAGCAACTGGAAAAAGGAATCGACCAGTTGATGGATGAAGGAGTGGCCCAGCTTTTTACTCTCGAAATGAACGGCCGCAAGGTAATCGGGACAGTTGGTGCCCTTCAGTTTGAAGTAATTCAATATCGATTGGAGCACGAATATGGCGCAAAATGTACTTACGAAAACCTGAATGTTTACAAAGCGACCTGGGTGGAGGCTGAAGATGAAAAAAGTGAAGAGTTTAAAGATTTTAAACGGGTGAAATCGAAATACCTGGCTAAAGATAAACAAGGGCAGCTGGTATTTCTTGCCGATTCTCAATTCTCACTGCAAATGACTCAGCAAAAATATCCTTCGATTAAGTTCCATTTTACATCGGAATTTTAATTCCTTAATGTACTTGACCCCAGGAGTATAGGAACCGAATTTAAATAATCAGCCGGACGGCCCTATGAAATAGCGGTATATTTCATATATTTTCGGCATAAAGTATAACCTATGTCTGAAATTGATGAGATCATCACCGCGTTTGCCTCGGCGGTATGGGGTCTTCCGCTTATAATTCTTTTAATTGGCGGAGGTTTGTACCTCCTTATATTATCAAAGTTTTTGCCTTTCAGATATTTAGGTCATTCGTTAGACCTGCTTCGCGGAAAGTACGACGATCCTAACGATCCCGGAGAAATCAATCATTTTCAGTCTTTATCTACAGCTCTTTCTTCTACTGTAGGAATGGGAAATATTGCCGGAGTTGCAGTGGCTATCGCTTTAGGCGGCCCCGGGGCCATTTTCTGGCTCTGGGTTAGCGCAATTGTAGGGATGGCGACAAAATTTTTCACCAATAGTCTCTCGGTAATGTATCGTGGAAAGGATACCCAGGGTAATATACAGGGAGGAGTGATGTATTTTATTGAAGAAGGTCTTGGGAAGAAATGGAAGTTTCTGGCAATTTTCTTCAGCATCGCAGGGCTGGTAGGGGCGCTTCCTGTTTTTAATGTAAACCAACTCACCCAGGCAATTAATTTTATACTCTTAGAACCCAATAATGTACCCACGGGCTTTACCACCAACCTGATTATTGGGATCATATTAACCATTATCACCTCTATAGTTGTTTTGGGCGGGCTCTCCCGCATAAGTCGCACTGTTTCAAGGCTGGTGCCGGCGATGGTTGCCCTGTATTTCTTCTCGGTACTTATAATTTTACTGGTGAATTTCGAGCAGGTTCCCAATTACTTTTTAATGATTTTCACCGATGCTTTTGCTGCTGAAAACTACTCGGGTGAGCCACTGTTTGGAGGCCTGGTGGGCGGATTAATCATTCTGGGAATTCGTAGAGGAGCCTTCTCAAATGAAGCCGGGATAGGAACAGCCACAATGGCCCACGGTGCCAGTAAAACCAGTGAACCTATCAGGGAAGGCCTGGTTGCTATGTTGGGACCTGCGATTGATACTTTGGTGGTTTGTACCTTAACCGCGTTGTGCATTTTGGTGACCGGAGTTTGGCAAACCACCGATGTAAATGGGGTTAGTCTCACCGCCGCCGCTTTTGGAGATTCAATACCCTACGTGGGGCGCTACCTGCTTCTGCTATGCATTGCAGCCTTCAGTATTTCCTCATTATTCTCCTATTCTTACTATGGGACCAAATGTTTGTCTTACTTATTGGGAGCCGAGTACAAGCATTATTATAATTATTTCTACATTATTAGCATCATCGTGGGAGCTACTACTTCTCTTAGTATGATGATCAACCTAATCGACGGATTCTTCGCTTTAATGGCCATACCCACGATGACGGCCACGCTTATAATGGCTCCGCGAGTGATGAAGGAGGCTCGCCGGTATTTTAAAAAATACAGCGACGACGAAAAACAAAAAACCTCACTTAAAAAGTGAGGTTGAAAAGTTTTGGCTTTATGCCTGCCCGGTAGGCCCAAAATTTAATGGTACCGGAGCTTTTTCATAATCTCTTATTTCCCCGTGGGCTTTCTCAAATCTATGCACATTATCGCCAAGGGCTTTAAGCAATCTTTTGGCGTGCTGAGGCGTTAGGATGATTCTCGATTTCACCTTATTCTTGGGTTTCCCCGGCATTATATTTACAAAATCGATTACAAATTCTGATACCGAATGGTTGATGATTGCCAGGTTAGAATAGGTGCCTTCGGCTACACTTTCATCCAGTTCTATATTGATTTGTCCTTTCTTGGGTTTTTGTTCGTCGCTCATTTTATGGTCTTTAAATTTTATCTTTTTTCAGGTTGAGGAACCTCTAAAATACAAAAAATCCCGTCGCTGAACTTATCAGAGACGGGATTAAAATTGCGGGGCCGAAAACCGACCCCGGTATTATTAAGCAAATTAGTTATAGTTAACTTCCTGCTTTCTCTCAAGCATTTCATCGAATTCTTCTTTAGAACCAACGATAATGCTGTCGTATTCACGCATTCCGGTACCTGCAGGGATTTTATGCCCTACAATTACGTTCTCTTTAAGACCTTCAAGTTCATCGATCTTACCGCTTACCGCAGCCTCGTTAAGTACCTTGGTGGTTTCCTGGAAGGAAGCCGCCGAGATAAAGGATTTGGTTTGAAGCGAAGCTCTTGTAATACCCTGTAATACCGGGGTTGCAGTTGCAGCCACAACATCTCTGGCAGTAACAAGATTTTTGTCTTCTCTTCTAAGCAGTGAGTTCTCATCTCTAAGATCTCTTGGTGAAAGAATTTGTCCTGGTTTCAATCTTTCAGAATCACCGGCATCTTCTACCACTTTCATTCCAAAGATCTTATCGTTTTCTTCGATAAAATCATCTTTATGAACCAATTGGTTTTCAAGGAAAATAGTATCTCCCGGATCCTGGATTCTTACCTTACGCATCATTTGGCGAACCACAACTTCAAAATGCTTGTCGTTGATCTTCACCCCCTGTAAACGGTATACTTCCTGTACTTCATTTACAAGATACTGCTGTACTGCGTTTGGTCCTTTGATATTCAAAATATCTTCAGGAGTAATAGAACCATCAGATAATGGCATTCCCGCACGAACATAATCGTTCTCCTGAACAAGGATTTGGTTAGAAAGCTTTACAAGATACTTTTTAACTTCACCTAGCTTGGACTCTACGATGATCTCACGGTTACCACGTTTAATTTTTCCGAAGGAAACTACACCATCAATCTCACTAACCACTGCAGGGTTAGACGGGTTACGGGCTTCGAATAATTCGGTTACACGTGGAAGACCACCGGTAATATCACCTGCTTTAGACGATTTTCTTGGAATCTTCACCAAAATCTTACCAACGCTAATCTTATCTCCATTATCTACCATAAGGTGAGCCCCTACCGGAAGGTTATAAGATCTTATCACTTCATCTTTCTTTCCAAGAATATGAAGGGTTGGGATAAGCTTTTTGTTTCGGGATTCAGAAATTACTTTTTCCTGGAATCCTGTTTGCTCATCGATCTCAACCTGGTAAGTTACCCCCTGCTCGATATTTTCATATTTGATCTTACCGGCAAATTCAGAAATAATTACCCCGTTATATGGATCCCACTGGCAAATTACATCGCCTTTAGAAACCTCGGCTCCATCTTCAATAAAGATTTGCGAACCATAAGGAATATTATTGGTACTAAGTACCACATTGCTCTTCTTATCGCGTATTTTAATTTCTGCAGTTCGTGAAATCACGATTTCTGCAGTACTTCCATCTGGAGCTTCACCTTTTACAACTTTAAGGTCTTCGATATCGGCAACCCCGTTAAGTTTAGCCTCCAGTTTATTTTCTTCTGAAATGTTTCCGGCAATACCACCCACGTGGAAGGTACGCAGCGTAAGCTGAGTTCCCGGCTCTCCAATAGATTGTGCGGCTACAACACCAACTGCTTCTCCTTTTTGAACCATTTTATTGGTAGATAGGTTTCTACCGTAACATTTTCCGCAGATACCTTTTTTAGCCTCACAGGTTAACGGAGACCTTACTTCTACGCTTTCTAAAGGTGCCTGGTTGATCAACTCAACAACTTCTTCAGTAATCTCTTCTCCAGCCGAAACCAATAATTCTTCGGTAATCGGGTTAATCACGTCTTCAAGGGCTATACGACCCAAAATACGCTCTCCCAGAGATTCAACGACTTCTTCGTTTTTCTTAAGTGGTCTAACTTCAACTCCTCTTAATGTTCCACAGTCTTCTTCATTAATAATCACATCCTGAGAAACATCTACCAATCTACGGGTTAGATACCCGGCATCGGCAGTTTTAAGTGCGGTATCGGCAAGACCTTTACGTGCACCGTGAGTAGAGATAAAGTATTCAAGTATTGAAAGACCCTCTTTAAAGTTAGAAAGAATCGGGTTTTCAATAATTTCACCACCTCCAGAATTAGATTTTTTAGGCTTGGCCATAAGACCACGCATCCCGGTAAGCTGTCTAATCTGCTCTTTAGAACCACGGGCTCCAGAATCAAGCATCATATACACCGAGTTAAATCCTTGCTGATCTTCGCGAATTCGCTTCATCGCCAATTCGGTTAGACCGGCGTTGGTAGAGGTCCAGATATCAATTACCTGGTTGTAACGCTCATTGTTGGTAATAAGACCCATATTATAGTTTCCTATAATGCCTTCTACCTGCTCGTTAGCCTCATCGATCATTTGTTGTTTTTCTTCAGGAATAATAATATCCCCAAGACTAAACGACAATCCTCCACGGAAGGCGAAACCATATCCCATCTCCTTAATTGCATCAAGGAATTCTGAAGTTTCTGGTACGCTGGTCACCTTAAGGATTCTACCAATAATATCTCTAAGCGATTTCTTGGTTAGTACCTCGTTAATGTAGCCTGCCTTCTCAGGAACTGCTTCATTAAACAGCACTCTACCTACAGTAGTTTCAAGAATTTTAGTTACCAATTCTCCATTTTCGTCAAGATCTTTGGTACGAATCTTAATGATCGCATTCAGGTCTACACGCTTCTGGTTATAGGCAATTACCACTTCCTCGGCCGAGTAGAAGGTTAACCCTTCTCCTTTAATTGGCACTTCGGGAGTAGATTTTCTTGATTTGGTCATATAATACAGACCAAGAACCATATCCTGAGATGGTACTGTAATAGGAGAACCATTCGCAGGGTTAAGAATATTGTGAGAAGCCAGCATTAATAACTGTGCTTCCAGGATTGCTTCTGGCCCTAATGGAAGGTGAACCGCCATTTGATCCCCGTCAAAGTCGGCGTTGAATGCCGTACAGGCAAGCGGGTGTAACTGTATAGCTTTACCTTCAATTAATTTAGGCTGGAAGGCCTGGATTCCCAAACGGTGAAGTGTGGGGGCACGGTTAAGCAGTACCGGGTGTCCTTTTAAAACATTTTCAAGGATATCCCATACTACCGGCTCTTTTTTATCGATGATCTTCTTGGCCGATTTTACCGTTTTTACAATTCCTCTTTCAATAAGTTTTCTTATCACAAAAGGCTTGTAAAGCTCGGCAGCCATATTTTTTGGAAGACCACACTCATACATTTTAAGCTCAGGACCTACAACAATAACCGAACGTGCCGAGTAATCTACACGCTTACCAAGAAGGTTTTGACGAAAACGTCCCTGCTTCCCTTTTAATGAGTCTGAAAGCGATTTCAGAGGTCTGTTGGAATCGGTTTTTACTGCTGAAGATTTTCTGGTATTGTCAAACAGAGAATCTACAGATTCCTGAAGCATACGCTTTTCATTACGCAAAATTACTTCAGGAGCTTTGATCTCCATCAAACGCTTCAAACGATTGTTACGAATAATTACTCTACGGTAAAGATCGTTAAGGTCTGAAGTTGCGAAACGGCCTCCATCAAGTGGCACCAGCGGGCGTAATTCCGGCGGAATTACAGGAACCACTTTCATGATCATCCACTCGGGAAGGTTCTCGCGATTATTATTGGCATCTCTAAAAGCTTCTACAACCTGAAGACGCTTAAGCGCTTCAGTTTTACGTTGTTTTGAAGTTTCGTTATTTGCCTTGTGTCTTAATTCGTAAGAAAGTTCGTTAAGATCTATTCTTCTCAATATCTCGATAAGACATTCGGCCCCCATCTTGGCGATGAATTTATTCGGGTCGTTATCTTCCAGGTACAGGTTTTCCTGCGGAAGGCTGTCCAGGATATTAAGGTATTCTTCCTCGGTAAGGAAATCCATCTTTTTAAGTGGGTTTCCATCTTCATCTTTAGCGATACCCGGCTGAATTACTACATAACGCTCGTAGTAAATAATCATATCAAGCTTCTTTGAAGGAAGCCCAAGCAGGTATCCAATTTTGTTTGGTAAAGAACGGAAGTACCAGATATGTGCCACGGGAACTACCAGGTTGATATGCCCCACGCGATCTCTACGTACTTTCTTTTCAGTTACCTCTACCCCACAACGGTCACAAACGATCCCCTTGTAGCGTATTCTTTTATACTTACCGCAGGCACACTCGTAGTCCTTAACGGGACCAAAGATACGCTCGCAAAACAAACCATCTCTCTCGGGTTTGTGCGTACGGTAATTTATAGTTTCCGGTTTTAGAACTTCACCACGTGATTCTGCGAGGATAGATTCAGGGGAAGCCAAACCGATAGAGATTTTATTAAATCTCTGTACTGTATTCTTATCATTCATTCTAGCCATAATTATGATGCTATAATTATTGTAAAAAACCCTGTTTTATCCGGGCCGGCAAGCCAGCCCGGGCTATTCAAAAACAGTATATTATTCTTCTAACTTAATATCCAGTCCAAGACCTTTCAATTCGTGCATAAGTACGTTGAAAGATTCTGGTAAACCTGGTTCCGGCATAGGCTCTCCCTTCACGATAGCTTCGTAAGTTTTTGCCCTTCCTATCACATCATCAGATTTCACGGTAAGGATTTCACGCAGGGTGCTTGAGGCTCCATAAGCTTCAAGTGCCCAAACCTCCATCTCACCAAAACGCTGACCTCCAAATTGTGCTTTACCTCCAAGAGGCTGCTGGGTGATAAGCGAGTATGGTCCAATAGAACGGGCGTGCATTTTATCCTCGATCATATGTCCAAGTTTCAGCATATAGATTACACCTACAGTAGCCGGTTGATCGAAACGGTCTCCGGTACCTCCGTCATACAGGTATGTATGACCAAAGCGTGGAATTCCGGCTTCGTCGGTTAGCTCGTTGATCTGGTCTATAGTTGCACCATCAAAGATTGGAGTTGCATACTTTTTCCCAAGTTTTTGTCCGGCCCATCCAAGCACGGTCTCGTAAATCTGACCAATGTTCATACGGGAAGGTACACCAAGTGGGTTAAGCACGATATCTACAGGAGTTCCATCTTCAAGGAAAGGCATATCCTCATCACGAACAATTCTCGCAACAATACCTTTGTTTCCGTGACGACCCGCCATTTTATCACCTACCTTAAGCTTACGCTTTTTAGCGATGTAAATTTTGGCCAGTTTTAGAATTCCTGAAGGCAACTCATCTCCTACAGAGATGGTAAATTTCTCTCTTCTAAGGTTACCCTGAAGATCGTTTTCCTTAATCTTGTAATTATGGATAAGATCTGCCACCAAAGTGTTCAGGTTCTCATCTGTAGTCCAGGTACCTGTGGTAAGATGAGTATAATCATCTACAGAGTTAAGCATCTTAAGAGTGTATTTCTTACCTTTTGGCAATACTTCCTCTCCAAGATCGTTCTGAACTCCCTGTGCGGTTTTTCCACCTACGATAGCGAACAACTTATCTACAAGCTGAGCCTTTAAATTGGCAAATTTCGCATCATATTTTTTCTCAAGTGCAGCAACATCTTCCTTATCCTGGGCTCTTTTGCGCTTGTCTTTAATAGCTCGTGCAAAAAGCTTTTTATCTATAACCACCCCGCTTAATGATGGTGAAGCTTTAAGCGATGCATCTTTTACATCACCGGCTTTATCACCAAAAATCGCGCGTAATAATTTTTCTTCAGGAGTAGGATCGCTTTCTCCTTTAGGAGTGATCTTACCAATAAGAATATCACCAGGCTTAACTTCAGCACCAATTCTAATCATTCCATTTTCATCAAGGTCTTTAGTTGCCTCTTCTGAAACGTTTGGAATATCGTTGGTAAGCTCTTCGTTTCCTAGTTTGGTATCTCTCACTTCAAGAGAATACTCATCTATATGAATAGAAGTGAAAATATCTTCTCTTACTACTCTTTCAGAAATTACAATCGCATCCTCGAAGTTATATCCTTTCCAGGGCATAAAGGCAACTTTCATATTTCTACCCAAAGCAAGCTCACCGGCCTCAGTAGCATAACCCTGGCAAAGCACCTGACCTTTGGTCACTCTGTCTCCCACACTAACGATAGGTTTCAGGTTGATCGAAGTTCCCTGGTTGGTTTTTCTGAATTTGATAAGATCGTAAGTTTTTGAATCGCTATCAAAACTTACCATTCTCTCCTCTTCGGTACGATCGTATTTTATGATGATTTTGTTAGCATCAACATATTCTACTTCTCCTTCACCTTCAGCATTAATCAATACTCGAGAATCTGTAGCTACCTGGCGTTCCAAACCGGTTCCAACGATAGGAGAATCGGCTCTTAATAATGGTACGGCCTGGCGCATCATATTCGATCCCATAAGCGCACGGTTGGCATCATCGTGCTCAAGGAAAGGAATAAGTGAAGCCGAGATTGAAGAAATCTGGTTAGGAGCAACATCGGTATAATGCACCTCTTTAGGATCTACCACCGGGAAGTCACCTTCCATACGGGCAATTACCCTGTCGGTATCTATAGTTCCATCTTCAGCCAACGGGATGTTAGCCTGGGCGATTTTCTTATCTTCTTCCTCTTCAGCACTTAGGTAAATTGGCTCCTGAGACAGGTCAAGCTTACCTTCTTCAACTTTTCGATAAGGAGTCTCGATGAATCCCATTCCATTCACTTTAGCGTACACAGAAAGTGATGAAATAAGTCCAATGTTCGGACCTTCAGGAGTTTCAATCGGGCAAAGTCTTCCGTAGTGAGTATAGTGAACGTCACGCACCTCGAAGCCTGCTCTCTCTCTTGAAAGACCACCTGGCCCAAGAGCTGAAAGACGACGCTTGTGAGTAATCTCGGCAAGCGGGTTGGTTTGGTCCATAAACTGTGATAGCTGGTTGGTACCAAAGAAAGAATTGATCACAGAAGAAAGAGTCTTCGCGTTGATCAGATCTATCGGGGTAAACACCTCGTTATCACGAACGTTCATACGCTCACGAATGGTACGTGCCATACGGGCAAGTCCCACTCCAAATTGCTGAGATAATTGCTCGCCTACAGTTCTCACACGACGGTTCGAAAGGTGGTCGATATCATCGATCTCAGCTTTTGAGTTAATTAACTCAATAAGATATTTAACGATGGTAATGATATCTTCTTTGGTAAGCACCTGCTTATCCATTCCAATATCAAGACCAAGTTTTTTGTTCATTCTATAACGCCCAACTTCTCCAAGGCTATATCGCTGGTCTGAGAAGAAAAGCTTATCGATGATTCCACGTGCGGTTTCCTCATCTGGCGGCTCGGCATTACGCAATTGACGATAGATATGCTCTACTGCTTCTTTTTCTGAGTTAGTAGGATCCTTTTGAAGCGTATTATGAATAATCGCATAATCCCCGGTTGAGTTATCCTCTTTGTGAAGAAGAATAGTTTTGCTTCCGGTTTCAAGAATCTCTTCTATATGCTCTTTTTCAAGTTCGGTATCACGATCAAGCACGATCTCGTTACGCTCGATTGAAACCACCTCTCCTGTATCTTCATCTACAAAATCTTCATACCAGGTGTTCAATACACGGGCTGCAAGCTTGCGCCCAAGATATTTTTTAAGTCCTGTTTTTGAAACTTTAACCTCCTCAGCAAGGTCAAAGATTTCAAGAATATCCTTATCGCGCTCAAATCCGATAGCCCGGAATAAGGTGGTAACAGGTAATTTTTTCTTTCTATCGATATAAGCGTACATCACGCTGTTAATATCGGTAGCAAATTCTATCCAGCTTCCTTTAAAAGGAATTACACGGGCAGAATATAATTTAGTTCCATTTGCGTGGAATGATTGTCCAAAGAAAACTCCGGGAGAACGGTGTAACTGAGATACAACTACACGCTCTGCACCGTTGATGCAAAAAGTACCACTGGGGGTCATATAAGGGATGGTGCCCAGGTATACGTCCTGTACGATGGTTTCAAAATCTTCGTGCTCAGGGTCGGTACAATAAAGTTTTAACCTTGCCTTAAGCGGCACACTATAGGTAAGACCACGCTCAATACACTCCTGAATGGAATATCTTGGTGGGTCCACGAAATAATCTAAAAATTCTAATACGAATTGGTTACGGGTATCCGTAATAGGGAAGTTTTCCAGGAAGGTATTATAGAGACCTTCATTTCCCCGCTCTTCTGATTTGGTTTCAAGTTGGAAGAAATCCTGGAAAGATTTAATCTGGATATCCAGAAAATCGGGATACGGAGTCCTGTTCTTCACAGACGAGAAATTCAATCTTTCAGTTTGCTTTGCTAACATCAATGGACGGATTATAATTTATATAAAAAAACGGCGCGTTATAAAACAAAAGCTCTATATACGCAAAAAGGGTTTAGACCTTCAGGAGCGAATCCTGAGGTCTAAACCTAAATAATATTGCTTCCGGCAAGCTTATTTAAGCTCAACCTCGGCTCCTGCTTCTTCTAACTGTGCTTTTAGTGCTTCAGCTTCGTCTTTAGCGATTCCTTCTTTTACTGCTTTAGGAGCGCCGTCTACCAATTCTTTGGCATCTTTAAGTCCAAGTCCGGTAAGTTCTTTTACAAGCTTAACTACAGCAAGTTTAGATCCACCAGCGGCCTTAAGGATTACGTCGAATTCGGTTTGCTCTTCAGCTTCTTCACCACCTCCGGCAGCAGCACCACCAGCAACAGCTACAGCAGCAGCTGCAGGCTCAATACCATATTCTTCTTTTAAAATATCAGCTAACTCGTTTACTTCTTTAACGGTCAAGTTAACCAACTGTTCTGCGAAATCTTTTAAATCTGCCATTTTCTATCGTTTTTAAAATGTTCTTTAATTTATAATTGTTAAAAAGTGCGTACTAAATTATCCTTCTTTTTCAGAAAGAGTTTTAAGAATACCGGCCAGTTTACCACCACCAGACTTAAGCGCTGAAACAACGTTCTTCGCTGGAGATTGTAGTAATCCGATAATATCTCCGATAACTTCTTCTTTAGACTTGATGTTTACAAGGGTTTCAAGGTACTGATCTCCAATGTAGATCGCCTCTTCAACGAAAGCTCCTTTTAAAAGAGGAATTTCGGTTTTCTTTCTAAAATCCTTGATCACTTTAGCCGGAGCATTCCCGGTATCAGAAAACATAATAGAGGTGTTTCCTTTTAATACCCCTGGAAGATCTCCAAAGTCCTTATCAGAATTTTCCATTGCTTTTGCAAGCAAGGTATTCTTAACTACTGCCAGTTTTACGTTAGCTTTAAAACAAGCTCTGCGCAAGTTTGAAGTAGCCCCGGCGTTAAGTCCGGAGATATCGGCTAAATAAATTACCGAATTATCGGTTAACTGGGCAGTTAAATCTTCTATTACTATTGATTTTTCTTCTCTTGTCATAACTATCTAATTATTGCTCAGTGAACCTTTTAGTATCAATCTCCAGGCTCGGGCTCATAGTAGAAGAAAGGTGTATGCTTTTAATATACACTCCTTTCGCGGCCTGAGGCTTCAATTTCACCAAAGTAGTTAATAATTCTCTTGCGTTTCCGGCGATTTTCTCAGCGTCGAAAGATGCTTTTCCAATACCTGCGTGCACGATTCCGGTCTTATCTACTTTAAAGTCGATCTTACCAGCTTTTACATCGCTTACAGCTTTGGCCACATCCATAGTTACTGTACCGGTTTTAGGGTTAGGCATTAATCCTCGTGGTCCTAAAACACGACCTAAAGGTCCTAATTTCCCCATCACACTGGGCATAGTGATAATTACATCAACATCGGTCCAGCCGCCTTTAATTTTGTCCAGATATTCATCTAAACCTACATAATCGGCGCCGGCCTGTTTTGCTTCTTCTTCCTTATCGGGAGTTACCAAAGCCAAAACCTTCACATCTTTACCAGTACCATGAGGAAGGGTTACAACACCTCTTACCATTTGGTTGGCTTTTCTGGGATCTACGTTCAAACGAACCGCCAAATCCACAGAAGCGTCAAAGTTTTCGTTAGCAACTTCTTTAATTAAAGCTGAAGCTTCTGCTACCGAATAGGTCTTACCTTTTTCGATCTTAGCCTGAGCTTCTTTTTGCTTTTTAGTCAATTTTGCCATTTCTTAATATCTTTTTGGATTAAAACGGTGCATTACCTTTTACAGTGATCCCCATTGAACGAGCTGTTCCAGCTACCATCTTCATTGCAGATTCGATGGTAAAGGCGTTTAGATCCTGCATTTTATCTTCTGCAATTGCTTTAATCTGATCCCAAGAAACACTTGCCACCTTTTTACGGTTTGGCTCTCCGGAACCTTTCTTAGTTTTAGCTGCTTCCATTAACTGTACGGCGGCCGGTGGTGTTTTAATCACAAAGTCAAAAGACTTATCTGAATAAACATTAATTACAACCGGCAAAACCTTACCTTGTTTATCCTGGGTTCTACCATTGAATTGCTTACAGAATTCCATGATGTTTACCCCGGCAGCACCTAAAGCAGGTCCAACTGGTGGTGATGGGTTAGCAGCACCTCCGCGAACTTGTAGTTTTACAACTTTACTTACTTCTTTTGCCATTTTTTCTAATTTTAGGTGATAGTTTGTTATAGTGGAAGCTTTAAAAAACCATCAAAAAAATATGTAACAAAATAGATTATTATACTTTTTCAACTTGCATATAACTCAATTCCAATGGCGTTTTTCTTCCGAAAATCTTTACCATTACTTCAAGCTTACGCTTCTCTTCATTAATCTTTTCAACCGTTCCATTAAACCCATTAAAAGGCCCATCAATTACTTTAATGGTTTCACCTATGGTAAATGGAATCGCAACATTATCGGTCTTCACAGAAAGTTCATCAACTTTCCCTAACATTCGGTTTACTTCCGATTTTCTCAACGGAACAGGATCCCCACCTTTGGTTTCACCTAAAAAGCCAATAACTCCGTTAATCCCCTTAATGATGTGAGGAATCTCACCGGCTAAATTTGCCTGAATCATCACATATCCCGGGAAATAAACTCTCTCCTTATTTACTTTCTTGCCGTTGCGAATTTGAATTACTTTCTCGGTAGGCACCAATACCTGAGCCACAAAATCTTCAAGACCTTCATGAGCGATCTCGCGCTCAATATAATCTTTCACTTTGTTCTCCTGCCCGCTTACCGCGCGCACTACATACCATTTTTTATCGTTTACTTCTGCTGCAGCCATCATTACTTGTCTTTACGATTTAATCCATCTAAAGTATTCCTCAATCATCCCGCTAAAAAGGGTATCAACACCCCAAATCGCTAAAGAAAAAATAATGGAAAATACCGCTACCAATACAGTTAATCTTTGTGCTTCAGACCAGCTGGTCCAGGTAACGTGGTTTCTTAATTCGTTGTAAGATTCAGATATGTAATTAACAAGTCCTGCCATTTCTTTAATGTATTTGCACAGCTCAGGAGATCTTTTTGGTTTCCTTTGGAAAGTCCAAAAATGGCTTCCAGCCACGATATTCTTATTTCCTCAAAAATCACCCCAACAAAAGAGTGATTTTAAATGCACGGGTTGAGAGACTCGAACTCCCGACACCTGGTTTTGGAGACCAGTGCTCTACCAACTGAGCTAAACCCGTAAATATAAGTTAAAGGTATCCCAGGCGCACCCGGGATACCTTTATATAATGCAATTCTTATTAGTCAAGAATTTCAGTTACCTGACCTGCACCTACAGTTCTACCACCCTCACGGATAGCGAAACGAAGACCTACGTTCATCGCGATAGGTTGTAGCAAGTCTACAGTAATGGTAAGGTTATCTCCAGGCATTACCATCTCAACTCCTTCAGGAAGGTTGATAGTTCCAGTTACGTCGGTAGTACGCACGTAGAACTGAGGACGGTAATTGTTGTGGAATGGAGTGTGACGTCCACCTTCTTCTTTTTTAAGGATATAAACCTCTGCCTTAAACTTAGCGTGAGGAGTTACAGATCCTGGCTTGGTAATTACCATACCTCTTGAGATTTGAGTTTTCTCAATACCTCTAAGTAGGATACCTACGTTATCACCAGCTTCACCTCTATCAAGAATTTTACGGAACATTTCAACTCCAGTAATGGTAGAAGTAAGTTTTCCAGCACCCATACCGATAATCTCTACAGGATCTCCAGTGTTAGCAACACCAGTCTCGATACGACCAGTAGCAACAGTACCACGACCAGTAATAGAGAATACATCTTCGATAGGCATTAAGAATGGCTTATCTACATCACGCTCAGGAAGTTCGATCCAGTTATCTACTGCCTCCATAAGGTCAAGAACAGTCTTAGCCCATTTCTCATCACCTTCAAGAGCACCTAGTGCAGAACCTGAAATTACAGGAGAGTTATCTCCATCATATTCGTAGAAAGAAAGAAGATCTCTAACTTCCATCTCAACTAGCTCAAGAAGCTCCTCATCATCAACAAGATCTACTTTGTTAAGGAACACAACGATTCTTGGGATACCAACCTGGCGTCCAAGAAGGATGTGCTCACGAGTTTGTGGCATAGGACCATCAGTTGCAGCTACAACAAGAATAGCACCGTCCATTTGAGCAGCACCAGTAACCATGTTTTTTACATAGTCGGCGTGACCAGGACAGTCAACGTGAGCGTAGTGACGGTTCGCAGTAGCGTATTCTACGTGAGAAGAGTTAATTGTAATACCTCTGTCTTTTTCTTCAGGAGCGTTATCAATTTGATCAAAAGCTCTAGCCTCAGAATAACCAGCGTCAGCCAATACCTTAGTAATCGCTGCAGTTAAAGTCGTTTTTCCGTGATCTACGTGTCCAATGGTACCTATATTAAGGTGCGGCTTGGACCGATCGTAAGTTTCCTTTGCCATAATTAATACTTATTTAATCTTAGTTATATATTAGTGTTCAATTTTATACAAAATCTTGAGCCAGCGACGAGATTTGAACTCGTGACCTCTTCCTTACCAAGGAAACGCTCTACCCCTGAGCTACGCCGGCAGTAAAAAAGCTACTGCTTTAATTTTTTAAGACAAACAAAATTTCTGCAAATCTATGCTGACTTACAGAATAATTATCTATCCATATTCTCCTTCAGAGGTATACCCTAAGAGACCTTTACAAGCTTAAAAACAAGCTGCAAAACAAAGAAACCAAAAAATCATTTTCGGTTTTCCACTTTAATAATTTCAGAAACATATTTCAGAAGCTATTAAAGTACAAAAGAAATCAAGTGAGACATTCACAGGATTTCTTTTAGAGCGGGAGACCGGGTTCGAACCGGCGACATTCAGCTTGGAAGGCTGACGCTCTACCAACTGAGCTACTCCCGCGGGTAATTCAAGATTTAAAATTCAGGATTCAAGGTTAATCTTAAATTCTAAATTCAGAATTTTGAATTGAATTGTGGGGAGAGCAGGATTCGAACCTGCGAAGTTAAAAACAGCAGATTTACAGTCTGCCCTCGTTGGCCGCTTGAGTATCTCCCCAAAACAAATTTTCCACTATTTCATAGAACCGTAACCTAAATGGTTAAGCTTTATGATGTCTTTTAAAACGGCTGCAAATAAAAGCAAATTTACAGCAGCATCCAAAGCATTTTTTCAAAAAATTTTGAACTTTATTTTAGCTACCTAAACTTCAGTAATTTAATCCTGAAAACTAAGACTAATTCAATTTCAAAATTTCTCCGGAGCCGATAGAGGGACTCGAACCCACGACCTGCTGATTACAAATCAGCTGCTCTAGCCAGCTGAGCTATATCGGCCTTTGAACTTACTTTTTTAACATAAAAAAGTCCGCTATTTCTAACGGACTGCAAATGTATATAAATTATTTCTTTCGCAAAACAATTATGCGAAAAAAAATGTTCTAAACGTGAGCGCTCATCTTCTCTTTCCGTTTAATGAGTTGTCGCTGTAAACTTGCAACGCATTCATCTACACATTCTTCGAATTTTTTACAGGTCTTTTTTACAATTATATCCCCACCGGGAATACTCAATAAAATTTCTGTAATTTTATTTGCCTTATCACTGGTGTTCTCTTTTTTAAGGTACACATCGGCATAAATAATCTTGTCGTAATAGGTTTCCAGCTTGTCAAGTTTTCTTTGAATAAAATCAACGAGTTTTTGATCTGCACTGAAGTTAACAGATTGCACATTTACTTTCATGTTGCTACGGAATTTAATTAAACAAATGAGTTAGCTTTTCTTGTTCCGGGGATGGGCCATTTTATGCGCTTTGCTTAATTGAGCAATATTGTTGTGGGTGTAGACTTGCGTTGAGGCTAAACTCGAGTGACCCAACAACTCCTTTACGGCATTTAAATTAGCTCCCTGGTTCAATAAATGTGTCGCAAAACTATGCCGCAAAATATGCGGACTCTTCTTTAATTTAACAGACACCTCACTAAAATAGCTATTAATTACTCTATAAACAAGGCTTTCATATAATTTAACGCCTTTGGAAGTTACCAGTAATTCGGGGGTGTTCGAGGCTTCCGGTATATTTTTTCTGGCTTCGAGATAGTCTTGCAGGTTTTTCATCACCCCATTGAGCATCGGAATTATCCTCTCCTTATTTCTTTTACCTAAAACCTTTAACTGCCTGGAATTAAAATCTACATCACGTAGCTTTAAACTTATTAGTTCAGCCCTTCGCATCCCTGTAGAATACAAAAGTTCAAGCATAGAGCGATTTCTTAATTCCTCAAAAGTTTCAGCCGGCAAATGATTCAAAACCAGGCCTACCTCTTTTTCAGAAAAAGGAGTTTGGATCTTTTTTGGAGTTTTTAGGGTTTTATGTTTCAAAAGCGGGGATTGCGGAATAGCGCCTGTCTTAACCTGAAATTTATAGAAAGCCTTAAGGGACGAAATTTTACGGTTTACACTTCTATTAGAAATCCCCTCTTCCACCAGCTTTACAATCCAACTTCTTATTTGGGCGTAATTAACCTCCAGCAAATCTTGCTGAGAGTATTCCTGCTGAAGGAAATCTGCAAACGACTCCAGGTCCCTTTCGTAGGCATTTAGGGTATGCGGAGAATAATTTTTCTCCAATTCCAGATATTCCAGAAACTGAGTTTTGGGCATAAAAAAAACTGTTGAACAAACAAAGTTAACAAACTAAGTTTATCCAACAGTTTTAAATTATTCAACGAGACTTAAAGAGATTTAGATCTCTTCCTGATCTCTCAAATGCTGAATGTATTGCGCTTTTTGAATCTGTGCTCTGCGCTCTACCGATGGTTTGGTAAATTGCTGACGACTTCTAAGCTGACGCATAGTTCCTGTTTTATCGAACTTTCGCTTAAAACGCTTTAGCGCTCTATCTATATTTTCTCCGTCTTTAACTGGTATAATTAACATAGTATCATAACCTCCCTTCTTTTAGAATGGCTGCAAAGATAATTCAAATCTAAATATCTGCAAGAATTATTCTTTTTTATTTCGCTGCCGGCCTGTACTCTTTCTTGTCGATCACCATTTTGGCGATAAAAAAGAACATTTTCGCCAAAATGCCCATCAGCTATTTCGCTGCCGGCCTGTACTCTTTCTTGTCGATCACCATTTTGGCGATAAAAAAAGGACATTTTCGCCAAAATGCCGATCAGCTATTTCGCCGCAGGCCTGTACTCTTTTTTGTCGATTACCATTTTGGCGATGAAAAAGAACATTTTCGCCAAAATGCCGATCAGCTATTTCGCTGCCGGTCTGTACTCTTTCTTGTCGATCACCATTTTGGCGATAAAAAAGAACATTTTCGCCAAAATGCCCATCAGCTATTTCGCTGCCGGCCTGTACTCTTTCTTGTCGATCACCATTTTGGCGATAATTTCTCTCAAAATTTCAGAGGTGCCTCCTCCTATAGGGCCAAGTCTGCTATCCCGAAGCATTCTGGCCAGCGGATACTCTTCCATATAACCATAACCTCCCAGCATCTGCAAACAGTTATAAATAACTTCATCGGCCATTTTCGTTGAGATCAGTTTAGACATACTGGCTTCCTTAACCACGTATTCGCCCTGGTCTAATCGCCTGGTGACCGAATAATTAAATTCTTTTGAAACTTCAATTTCACTGGCCATATCGGCTACTTTATGCCGTAGCGCCTGGAAACGATCTATACTCTTCCCAAAGGCTTCGCGCTCGGCCATATAACCCAGGGTGTACTCAAGCGCATAAGCCGCCCTTGCGTGAGCATTTACTCCCATAATTAGCCTTTCCAAAGCAAAATGCTGCATAATATATGGGAATCCTTTGCCTTCCTCTCCCATTAAGTTTTCAGCAGGAATTTTCACATTATCAAATGCAATCTCTCCCGTATCTGAAGCTCTCCAGCCAAGTTTATCCAATTTAGTAGAAGAAATCCCGGGAGTATCGCGATCTACTACAAAGATGCTCATCCCTTTATTTCCTTTTTCGGGATCGGTCTTGGCTGCCACTACAAGATAATCTGAAAACACCCCGTTGGTTATAAAAGTTTTGGAGCCATTTAACACATAGTGATCCCCCTTTTTTATCGCAGTAGAACGCATCCCTGCAACATCTGAACCTCCAAAGGGTTCGGTGATGCACAAACAACCAATCATATCGCCTTCAATACTGGGCGCAAGATATTTTTCCTTTATTCTTTGATCACCTTCCTTTAAAAGGTGTGTCATAGCCAAATAAGCGTGTGCCCACATCGCCGCAGCGAAGCCGCCGGAATTTATTCGTTGTAATTCTTCCAGGAAAATTATGGTATAAAATAAATCCAGGTTCATCCCGCCAAACTCTTCGGGTTGATTAAGACCAAAGTACCCCATCTCTCCAAATTTTTTCCAGATAAACCTCTCTATTTCCCCGGTTTTTTCCCACTTTTCTATATGCGGAACCACTTCTTTTTGAAGAAACTCTCTAAAGCTCTTTCTGAAAAGTTCGTGCTCCTCGTTAAAGTACATACTGTTCATTCTTACTAATTTCGGTTTGCTCAATTGCTGAGAACTTTTTCAGATTAGCCTAAACCAGGCCTAATCCTAAAAGTTTAATTACTATTATATTTTGTGAAAATTTTCTGCCACTATATTCCCGGCTAATTTAACCCCAAAAACTCAATTTTAAAATCTTCGGCCGGAGATTTGACCCAGATTAAAAAACTATAAATTTTTAATCTATGGTCAAATATAATCGAATTTGATCTATTTTATCATAAGGAAAACCGTCTATTTTTGACAATTCCTCAAAATCCTGAATTCCTTCGCGAAGAGCACGATAATCTACAATTTCTCTGGCGAGCTCATAATCGAAGTAAGGCAGCTCGGCGAGCTCAAGCACTCCTGCCCTGTTAATACTGATTAATCCAGGAAAACCTGATAGTTCCACTTTAAATTCTTCTGCGATTTTTTCCCTCAATTCGAAATTGAGTCCGTAGACATCTTTAAGCTGAAGCATATCTCTGAAACCACCAATTTTATTACGATAATTAATAATTCTTGTGGCCAGCACCTCTCCAATTCCGGATATCTGTTGCAACTCCCGGGCTTCTGCCAGGTTCAGGTCTTTTCGATCCCCTGAACTTTTGCTGTTTGTACGTGGCTTAGCATTTTCTGAATAAGTATTCCTGTTATTGACAAATTCAGGAAAGCGGAAATACGGTGATATACTTGCCAAAAGAGAGTCTGAAATCCCGGTTACTTGCTGAAACTCGATCGCTGAATTTATCCATTGATTGCCAGCCCTAAATTTCAGCAACCTGTCTATTTCCTCAGGGCTCATTCCTAAAACATACCCCCTGTAATCGGTGAGAAAATTGGGATTGAAAGGATAGATTTTTACGGTATCGGCAGCTATATCCTGCGCCTTGATGGAATCCAGTTTCTTTTGAAAAGCAAGGATTTCAGCATTTTGAATTTCTTCAGCTTTCCCGGAAGGGCGATTTCCGGAAAGAAAATAGAACGCCTGCAGTAAAATTATAATGCCCACCAAAACAAAAATCCCATTTTGTTGCTTCCGGGAAAAAACAAAATGGGATTTTATGGGTTTCATCTGTGGTTTACATTAGCTGGCTTTGGCCTCTTCCCGTTGTTTTTTGAAAAGTTCGCCGGCCTTTAATTTACGGAAATATTCCCTTAAATCTTCCCGCACCTCACCAGACATTATGTAAAGTCCTATAATATTAGGGAAAGACATCGCAAGAATCATCATATCTGAGAAATCCAGTACAGCACCCAAACTTACCGATGCTCCTACCACTACGAATACCAGGAACAAAATTTTGTAAATCAGCTCGTTCTTTTTACTCTTTCCGAAGAGATAGGTCCAGGAACGCATCCCATAATAAGACCAGGAAATCATCGTAGAGAAAGCAAAAAGGAAAACCGCAGCTGCAAGTACATAGGGGAACCAGGAAATAACGCTGGCGAAAGCTTCAGAGGTTAATTGTGCTCCTCCAATCCCTTCAACTTCGTGCATTCCGGTAAAAATCAATACCAGGGCAGTTAGAGTACAAACCACTACGGTATCGATAAAAGGCTCTAATAAAGCTACAAAACCTTCAGAAGGAGGATGATTGGTTTTGGCTGGGGCAATAGCCGCAGAACCAACCCCTGCCTCATTCGAAAATGCTGCCCGCTGGAACCCAACAATTAACACTCCAATTACGCCCCCTTTTAATGCCGTTGGGCTAAATGCTCCGTCAATAATAGCATTAAATGCAGGACCGATATTATCTATATTAATTATGATTACTGTTAAGGCTCCAAGCACATAGACTGCAGCCATAAACGGCACTACTTTTCCGGTTACTTTTGCGATACTTTGAATTCCTCCAATAATAACAATACCAACAAGTACTGCCACTACCAGCCCAAACCAGAATCCATTCCCGGTTAACATCGGGAATTGTCCTGAAAGAATTTCAAAAGACTGGTTGGCCTGGAACATATTTCCACCTCCAAAAGAGGCTCCAATTCCCAGAACAGCAAAGAAGCCGGCAAGGAACTTACCAAGCCCGCGCATATTGCGTTTTTCCAGTCCGTATCTCAAATAATTCATCGGGCCTCCAAATACACGCCCTTCAGAATTGATAAAACGATACTTTACACCCAGGGTACATTCTACAAATTTTGAAGACATTCCTAAAAGCCCGGCGATAATCATCCAGAAAGTAGCTCCCGCTCCTCCAAGAGAAACCGCTACGGCTACCCCGGCAATATTTCCAAGACCTACAGTAGCCGAAACAGCTGTTGCAAGAGCCTGGAAATGTGTAATACTTCCGGGTGCATTGGGATCGTCATATTTTCCTTTGGCAAGATCGAGAGAGTGTTTAAATCCGCGAATATTGATAAAGCCCATTCGAACGGTGAAAAATGCCGCACCCAATATTAACCACACTACAATAAATGGAATATTATGAGTTTGCGGATCCCCGTTTGGATGGGTTAAAACTACAGGAGTATCGTATTGAATTTGGGCAAGGTTATGTGCCCCGGCCTCTATTACGTGCTGGGTATTTTCCCAGTTGTAGATTACCCCGCCTTCCTTAACCAGGTATTTTACAGTACCTGTGGCGTTGGCGTATACATTAAGATCGGCTCCTTTTTCTGAAGAAACCACAGCGATTTGATCGCCTTCCTCAACGTGGCCGCCTTCTTCAATTAGCCATTCCTTGAGTATAAATTTATCTTCCAAATCGGCACTCCAGCCTGGAATAGACACATATTTTAAATCGGCATAGCTTACCGGGTCATAAATTCCCATTGCTGTGAAAGGATCCCAGAAAAGTATGGCAGTCATCTTTTCTACGATAGGCACAAAAGTCCCATTAAAATGCTCTGTAACAGCTTCAGCCGGAATTTTTTCTTCCACCACAGTTTCATTGCCGGCAGCATCTGAAACTATCACCGTATAAGTAATCCCTTCTGAAAGGCCTTCGGCGCGTGAGGAAGTTAGTGGAGTATCCTGGTCACTCCATTTGTATTGGTAGGGAGGCTGCCCTCCGGTAACTTTAAGATTGATAAATCCGTCATTTATAATCCGGGACGGATTCCCCGGTTCGGTTTCCACTTGTAGTTCCTGAGCATTCAGGATAAAAAATGAAAAGATTAAGAACGATGAAAGCAAATACTTTCTCATATAGAATAATGGTTGTTTAATTTAGAAGTGAAATTTAACGCGAAGCAAGATGCTAAAAAATTGTGCTTTTTCAAATTTTTAGGAGTTAAAATGCAAAAGATATGTTAATAATCAAATTCACAAATCGAATACAGAGCTGCGTTTGGTATAAACCAAATCTTTTAGTTTAAGCCAGAATGCCAGGGTTAGATAAACCACAAAGCCAATTCCCATAGTAAAGAAGGAGGCGTAAATAAAAAATAAACGCACACTTTTGGCCCGCATTCCCATTTTATCGGCAAGGCGGGAAGACACATAAAAACCATGTCTCTCAAAAAAATACCTGATATTATGTACAAGTTTTGGCATGCCCTCAAAGTTATACATTTTGCTGTAATAGATGTACGCCTAATTCACATTCCAGGCAAAGATGTTTTTCGCAATAAAATTGTTTCATTTCCAGTAGCCCCTGTGATTCCAAAGCAGTTTTTGAAGTTCCGGGTCGCAAAGTGTTGAAATGCTTTACCTGAGAATTTTTTTCTGAAGCTATTGCGCTAATAAAATCCAGCAATCTCTCCTCTTCTTCCCTGCCTATATATTTAGAATAGCAAAAACGCAAAGGGATAAGCGTATTGATAATCAAAAGATCCACGAAATTTCTGCTCAATTTCTTTCTCCTGAATTTATGCTTTTTACCGAAGTTGTAATGCTTCTGCCAGTAGGCTGAAGCTTCCGCATCAAAAATCTGATATAGCTCCATAGCTGTTTCGGCATCCATAAGCCGCTGAAACAAACGCGGGTTCTTCACATACACTCCCACCAATTGAGAAAGCCTTATGGTGGGGAAATTATCGGGTCGAAGCCTGAAAAACTTCACAGGAATCACCTGCCTGTTATTCATTTTGAATTTTAACTTTAAAAAATCATATTCTTTCTTCAGAGTCTTCAGCCAAAAATCTTCAAGACTTGATTCCAGAAGCCCCGCCTGCCCCATCAACAAGGCCTCTGCCCTGGCAGGCTCCTGCAATGATTTCTGAAAAATTTTAAAATCAAAACTACCGGCAATACTCTCAAAAGCATCAGCATTAACCTGAAGGCCGAAATTTCTTGCTAAATTCTTGAATAAAACCGCTTCCCAATTATTCCCCGATTGCTGCAAATCTTTTAGAATAACTTCCGTTTTTCGTTCCAGCCGCTCCAAATAAAGACGCTCTAACCATCGATTAAGCCTGAAATCTTCAAAATAAACAAAGTCTTTCTCGCAGCTAATAAATTCTGGTTTTTGGCTAAGTAAGCTTTCATATTTTTTCAGAATTCCGGGAGAACTCAGGTTCTTTAATTCCAAACCTGGAATGGGACTGTTATCCTTGCGGTACACCTCGACATCTTCCTCCCATACCACGTGCAGGATCACATTATCATAAGCAGGATCTGTTTCGTGTTGATGAAAATACCAGTCTGAACTTCGCACGTGAATTTCAACATTGCCGGCCCAGACTTGTTCTCCAATGCGAAGCCGGGCATTAAAAAAGTCGGGGCCGGCCTGCAAATTATGGCTTCCGGTGTCAATAAGTTCTATCTCTTCACCCGCGGTGGTTTTAGCCCGGGTAAAATCGAATTTCTTATAGCGCCATAAATAATGAAGAAAATCTTCCTGCATTCCGGTAGTTTTGAGCGATTAAAAGCCACAAAACTTTAAAAATAAACAGGCTGAAATTTTTAAAAAACTATGATGCTCCCGCTGGTAATTTTTGGGTGATTTCGTCTATAATTTCCTGTACCCATAACCTGTACATCGTTGCACTGGGATGTAGTTCATCTTCTACCAACAAATCGGCATCGCGAGCTGCTTCCCTGGAAATAGGAGTAATATTATAGAACGGCACCTCAAACTCGTCGGCTACTCTCTTAAAAACCCGGTTAAACTCATTGATTTCTGCGCTTATTTCTTCTGAATTTTCGCCTGCAAAGGGCGTCACTCCATAATCTGGGATGCTCAAAGCAAACATTCCCTTTTCCCGTCTTTTGGAATAATTCAAGGCCATCTTAAAGATATTTCGTAGCTCTTCCTCATATTCCCTTATGCTCTTGCCCTGGTATTGATTGTTTACTCCTATAAGCACCGAAACCAAATCGAACTGCCTGGTATAGTTAAGCTCATTCTCCATCGCATTATAAAGGTTACGCGTAGTCCAGCCGGTTTGGGCAATAATTTTAGGTGGAGCTACTTCATAGCCACGGTTGTTTAATTCGCTTACCAGTTGAACCGGCCAACGTTCGTTGACCGCTACCCCCTCACCTATGGTATACGAATCTCCCAAAGCTAAATAACTGTAACGATTGGGATTCTCAAGGCTTTCAGCCCCAACTTCTGAACTGCCTCCGCAGGCAATTAACAGACTTAAAAAAGGAATTAAAATTGCTAAGTATTTTTTCATCATAGATTATTTTGGACTGAAAATAATGTATTTTGCAGCAAACCGAAATTTTAAAACAGGATTTAGCTCAATTTTATATGAAAAGATTAATCTTACTAGCCGTTTTGTTTCTCGCCCAAAGCTTAAGTGCACAGCAAAATCCCGCCCGGGAATTTTGGGATAAATTAAAAGAAAACTGCGGACTGGCATTTGAAGGGGAGATCATAGAAGGTAGTGAAAATGATGCTTTTGCAGGAAAAAAACTTATCATGCACCTGCGAAGCTGTGAAAGAGACAAAGTTCGCATTCCGTTTATAGTGGGGACCGATTATTCCAGAACCTGGGTTCTAAGTTATGAGGATGACCGAATTCAATTAAAACACGACCACAGGCACGAAGACGGCAGCGAAGATAAAATAACCTGGTACGGCGGCACCGCCTCTAATACAGGGCTTGCCAACCTGCAAATTTTTCCGGCCGATGATCACACCGCCGATCTAATTCCTGCCGCAGCAACCAATGTTTGGTGGATAGAACTTGACAATGAAAGTTTTATCTATAATCTGAAAAGGATTGGATCTTCCAATCAATTCAGCGTGAAATTCGATCTCACCAATCCCATAGAAACCCCCGATGCTCCCTGGGGATGGGAAGATTAAAATTTGCTGTTATGAATTTAGATAGAAATCAGGATGAAGTGGAAGATCGGTATAAAGCAGGCTGGAAACCCGAACAGCGAAAGAAAAAACCTCAACCAAAGGAAGAAAAGGACCGCAATGCTTTTCAGCGGTTTTTTAAAAGATTCGGTTATTCGGTATGGTTGCTGGTGATGGCTGTTGGAGGTATTATCGCCTTTATAATTTCTCTTTTCTTACTGTGACCTGGCTTAAAATCTACTTTTATCTTTCGGCCATTTTATTTGGCCTGTATCAACTGGGACTTTTCCTGGACTTTGAGTTTCACCCCATACTCACAAATTACCTAGCCGATTTTCTCTGTATGCCTATTGTACTATACCTATGCTTAATCGCTGTGAGATTTGCAAAAAACAAACCCGGGCTTAAACTCCCGGGTTTCAGTATAATTTCTCTGTTTATTCTTTATTCCCTTTATTTTGAACTGCTGCTTCCGCCTTTGCACTGGCGTTACACTGCCGATCCTGTAGACGTTGTACTTTACGGCCTGGGAAGCGGCATATTCTATTTTCTTCAGAAGAAAGATTAATTAATCTATATAGCCCATTTTCTTCATCCACTCGTCATTGTACATTTTCCCCACATACCTGCTGCCGTGATCGTGAAACAACACCACGACTACATCATCTTTGGTAAAATGTTCCTTTAACTGAAGTAAGCCCTTTGCCGCGGCTCCTGCCGAATTCCCCAAAAAGAAACCTTCTTCTTTTGCCAGTTTTCGGGTGTAGATTGCCGCATCTTTATCGGTCACCTTGGTAAAGCCATCTATTATGCTGAAATCTACATTTTTTGGCAAAATATCCTCTCCAATCCCTTCGGTTACATAAGGATAGATTTCATTTTTGTCGAAGATCCCGGTCTCATGGTATTTTTTAAAAACAGAACCATAGGTATCTATACCCCAAACCTTGATATTCGGGTTTTGCTCTTTCAGATATTTCCCCACACCCGAAATCGTTCCGCCGGTACCTACTCCCACTACAAAGTGAGTTACTTTGCCATCGGTTTGTTTCCAAATCTCGGGTCCGGTAGTTTCGTAATGCGCTTTGGCGTTGCTCAAATTGTCGTATTGATTTACATACCACGAATTTGGGGTTTCTTCGGCCAGTCTTTTGGAAGTTGAATAATAAGATCTTGGATCTTCAGGCTCAACATCGGTGGGGCACACGATTACCTCACTGCCCACAGCTCTTAAAATATCGATCTTTTCCTTGCTTTGCTTATCTGAAATCACACAAACCATCTTGTATCCCTTCACGATCGCCGCCAGGGCAAGCCCCATCCCTGTATTCCCCGAGGTTCCTTCTATGATAGTTCCCCCGGGTTTTAATTTTCCGGAGGCTTCAGCATCTTCGATCATCTTAACAGCCATACGATCTTTCACCGAATTCCCCGGATTAAAAGTCTCGTACTTGGCTAAAACCAAAGCATCGATTTCTTTAGTGATTTTATTCATTTTTACCAATGGCGTGTTCCCAATGGTTCCCAATATATTTTCAGCGTATTCCATAGTTTTCATTTACGGCTGCAAAGGTATAACTTCAAGTGCAGCCCCCAAATCCTTGATTTACAAATAAGATTTAATTCCTGGTTTTATTCAAATTTAATAGCCTTTAAAGGGGAGATTCGGCTTATGATCATAGACGGAATTAAAAGCATTAGCATACATAATAATAAAGTGCCCAGGTTCACCCCAATAATATAATCCCAGCTAAGATACACAGGTACTTCGGTTACATAGTAAGTTTGCGGGTCTAGCGGGAAGAGCTTAAAATGCTTTTGAAGCAATAATAAGCCAAGGCCTAAAAGGTTCCCCCAGAAAAGCCCGAGAAAAATAAGATACCCGGCATTATAAAGAAATATTTTGCGAATACTCCAGTCGGCAGTCCCCAGGGCTTTTAATATTCCTACCATTTGCGTGCGTTCCAGAATGAGCACCAGCAAGGCGGTGATCATATTTATCCCGGCCACCAGGATCATAATTCCTATAATCAGCGCAATATTAAAATCGAATAGCGAAACCCATTCAAAGATCGAATAATACTTTTGGGTAATGGTTTGAGTGTCTAAAAACGAATCGGTGTTTTCATAGATTTCCTGGCCTTTATAATCTATATCCCCAAAATCTTCGAGAAAAACTTCAAAACCTCCCACTTCATCTTCATTCCAACGATTAATTCGCTGAATATGCCTTATATCGGCCATCACATATAACTCATCAAACTCCTTAAAACCCGATTCATAAATTCCGGTGATCTCGAAAGCACGTAATAAAGGTCTTTCAGACTCCTCTCTTAAAAAATATGTCGGGATTTTATCTCCCACCTTTAATTGCAGCCGGTTTGCCAGATAAGAGGAAATTAAAACCTCATCATTGAGATTATTCGAAAAATCAGGCAATTTGCCTGATTTCAAAAACTCCCCGAAATTGCTCCAGTTATAATCTTCACCCAGGCCTTTTACTATAATGCCTTCAAAATCGGTTTCTGTACGAACAATCGCAGCTTTGGTAGCTACAGCCTGCACGTGGGCTACCCCTTCTACAATATTAAAATCCGGATAAAAATCCTGGTTTTTAGAAACCGGGGTGAGTGAAACCTGGGAAGAATTATTGTCGAAATTGCTAATGCTAATGTGCCCGTTAAATGCAGTGATCTTTTCCCGTATTTTTTGCTGAAGTCCGAAACCGGTGGCAAATGCCGCCAGCATCATAATCACACCAATAGCAATTGCAGCAATGGCAATTTTTATAATTGGGGCAGATATGCTACTTTTATGGCCTTTCGCGCCAATGAGGCGTTTAACGACAAATAATTCGAAATTCAAATTCTCAAGATGATTAACAGGTTTTTCAAAAGTACATTTTTATTCGCTTTTACCGCACTTCTTTCCTGCGGAAACCAAAACACCAAAGATAAGTCTGAAGAGTTGGCTCAAAATACTGAAGCCGAAATAACTTCAGCAGAAATCATAGTGGGCGCTAACCGCACTGAAGCTTATTTACCTATGCTCGAAGGCAAAAAAGTTGGACTGGTAGGCAATCAAAGTTCGCGAATCAAAAATGGCGAAACCTATACTCACCTTGTAGATTCCCTGCTAGCCCTGGAGGTAGATTTTGTTAAGGTTTTCGCCCCCGAACACGGTTTTCGGGGAACTGCCGATGCCGGCGAGGTGATTAAAGACGGTAAAGATGCTCAAACCGGGTTGCCGGTTATTTCGCTCTATGGCGATAATAAAAAACCAAAACCCGAACAGCTTGAAAATATCGATGTTCTGCTTTTCGACCTGCAGGATGTAGGCGCCAGGTTTTACACCTATATCTCTACCCTGCACTATGTGATGGAAGCCTGCGCCGAGAATGATATTCAACTCATAGTTCTGGATCGTCCAAATCCAAACGGGCATTATATAGATGGTCCCATCCTGGAAACTCAGCATCAAAGTTTTGTAGGAATGCACCCCATCCCTACTGTTCACGGACTCACAATGGGTGAATATGCAAAAATGATAAACGGGGAAAAATGGCTTAAAAACGGCATACAAACCCAGCTGGAGGTAATCACTATGGAGAATTGGGATCATTCAAAACCTTATAGCCTTCCGGTAAAGCCTTCGCCTAACTTACCCAACGATAAGTCTATAAATCTTTATGCCAGTCTTTGCTTTTTTGAGGGCACCAATGTAAACGCCGGCCGGGGAACCGATAAGCAATTTCAGGTTTTTGGCTCTCCCTTTCTCGACGCCGGTTATTTTGACTATAGTTACACACCCGAATCTAAAGACGGCGCTAAAAATCCGAAGCACCTGGGCAAAGAATGTTACGGTCGGGACTTAAGTGATCACGAAGATCTTGATTACCTAAACCTCGAATGGCTCATCGAAGCCTACCAAAACACCGAAAACCAGTCTGAATTCTTCAATGCTTTCTTTACCAAACTGGCAGGCACCAAAACACTTCAGCAACAAATCGAAAAGGGCCTAAGCGCCGAAGAAATTCGCGCCACCTGGAAGACAGGGTTGGAGGAGTTTGAGGTTAAGAGGAAAACATATTTATTATATTAACTAGCCACTTTCCTATAAGGGATGTTGCCCGTTTCCGGTTGCCCGTTTTATTTATTTAGAATTTTTGATTACTTCCAGCCTAAAAAATTTTAAATATGGCAGACTCTTATCAACAACTGGAAATTTATGAAAAGTCACTTGAATTATTTTTCAAAACACATAAATTAAGTCTCCAATTACCTAAATATGAAACTTATGAATTAGGTAGTCAATTAAGAAGATCCTCAGATTCTATCAACACTAATATTGTGGAAGGTTATGGACGTAAACGCTACAAAGCCGATTTTCTAAAATTTCTGGTCTATGCTCACTCAAGCTGTGATGAAACCAAAAATCATCTAAGAAAAATTGAATTTCTTTATCCAGCACTCTCTTCACCACTAGATAACCTTAAACAAGACTATGACATCCTCGGTGCAAAGATTTATAATTTCATAAAATATGTAGAAAAATCCTGGAAAGTATAATATATTTTTTCCCAGGCAACCGGAAACAGGAAACAGGCAACAGACAACCCGCAACCCGAAACTGGATTTAGCCAATACTTGGAAACAAAGGGAATACCCCAAATTTCGGCTTCAATTAAGCTTTGACCCTCCTCTTCATCTCCTCCACAATATTAAACGCCGCGGGGCAAATAGCGGTATTTTTTATAGTTAGATTCGAAATTTTATGAAAATCCTTGCGATCGGTATGAGGATATTCTCTGCAAGCTTTTGGGCGAACCTCGTAGATGAGACAATAATTGTCGGGGGCGAGGAAAGCACAGGGCACCTGCTGCAAAACATAATCATTATCTTCATCAACTTTCAAATATTGCTCAATAAACTGCTGAGGTTTTAGCTTGAGATGTTTGCTAATACGCTCAATATCCTTGTTGGTAAAAAGCGGCCCGGTAGTTTTACAGCAATTGGCGCAGTCAAGACAATTGGTGCGGGAGAATTCTTCCTCGTGTAGTTGCTGCATTTGACGATCCAGGTCCTTAGGTGGTTTTTTCCTTAGCTTCGAAAAGAATTTTTTATTCTCCTTATGCTTATCTTTGGCCCTTTCCTGTAAACTTTCTAAAATCTCCTTCATCCCGGCAAAGTTATGAATAAGACAGACATCTTCGGAAAAGCCATTAAGGCTTATTTCAAAAATGGTGATCCAACGCCAATTAAAGTGCATTCTGCCGATTTTGATGATGATGAAATTCCCGTAGAATACCTTTTCAGAAATTTTGAAGAAATGCCGGTTTTGGAGCAAAAAGCGCTAAATCTTTGCCGGGGCCGTGTTCTCGATGTGGGTTGTGGCGCCGGAAGTCATGCGCTTTATCTTCAGGAAGAAAAAAAGCTGGAGGTTTATGCCATCGATACTTCTGAAGGGGCCATAGAAGTAGCCCGTGCCCGCGGAATAAAATCGGCTGAAGCTATCGACTTCTTCAACCTTTCAGGCGAAAAATTCGATACTGTTTTGATGCTGATGAATGGTAGTGGCATCATTGGAAAACTTCAGAATCTAACAAAATTCTTTCAGCATTCAGCAAAACTGCTGAATCCCGGTGGTAAAATTTTACTGGACTCCTCAGACCTCAGCTACCTTTTCGATGCCGATGAAGATGGCGGGATTTGGGTAAATCCGGAAGACGGGTATTATGGGGAACTGCAATATCAAACCAGCTATAAAGGCGAATTTTCAGAAAATTTCGACTGGCTTTATGTAGATTTTGAAAGCCTCAAGTATGCCGCTGAAGCTAACGGGTTTAATTGTAAACTCATCAAAAAAGGAGATCACTACGATTACCTGGCCGAATTGAGCCCTAAAGCAAAATAAACCCGGAAGCATACAAGTCCTTGAGAATTAAGCTTTCAATAATCGATTTAATTTTTATTTTTACGCAAATTGAAAAAGCAGATGAGCAGATTTTATAAATCCCTACTTTTAATTTTTGTCTTATTTCTAGGCAGTTGTAATCAGGATTCCAACGATGCTGACGGCGGGATTAATAAAACAGCAAATTTGCGAGGTCTTGGCGATTCGGCCAGAGAGTTGCTTAGCGATGATGAATTCACTTCTATGCATCTCGAGATAGTTTATGTAGATGGGTACCAGCCCGAGGCTTCAGCGATTGCCGGATTTAAACAATTTCTGGAGCAGCGCACCTACAAACCCGATGGCATCAATATTAGTATGCGGGCGGCTTCTTCTTCGGGAAAGGCGCCTTTTTCTATTCAGGAAATAGCCGATATTGAAAAAGACGAACGCACAATTTATAATGCAGGTGATGAAATCGCCGTTTATGTCTACTTTGCCGACGGCAGTAATGAAGATGATGAAAACAACAAATTCGTACTTGGTTCAGCCTTTCGGAATACCAGCATCGTGATTTACGGGGAAACCGTGAAAAAATTTGCCGCCAGAGCCGGCGCACCTTCAAAATCTGATATAGAAGAGGCCGTACTTAATCACGAATTCGGACATCTTTTTGGTCTGGTAGATCTTGGTACCGAGGCGCAAAGCGACCACGTAGACTCCGACAACCGCGGGCATTGCACTACCTCAGGCTGCCTTATGCAGGCTTCGATCGAATTCGGAAGCGGGATTATCGATGAAATCGAGGGCGGCCGTGTTCCCAGCTTAGGCGATGCCTGTATTTTAGATTTGCAGGCCAATGGGGGGAGATAAGTTCCGGGCTGCGGGTTTAAAAGGTTCGAGGTTCGAGGTTCAAGGTTCAAGGTTCAAGGTTCAAGGTTCAAGGTTCGATATTAAAAAAACCATCCAGAGAATTAATGAATTTTGCTTTTCATTTTTTCACCAACCGAAACCAGAGAACTGACAATACAAAACTGAGCCCCAAAATTAAAAACAGTAACAACAAACCACAAACAACAAACCCCAAACAATAAACAACAGACAACCGAGAACTGACAACAGACAACAGACAGGTTCAAGGTTCAAGGTTCAAGGTTCAAGGTTTGTGGAGTGTGGAGTCCTGAATAGAGTTGACCCTTTTTGGAGTTAGTTGTTAATTTAAAATTACTAATTCTTTTCTTTTTTCACCAACCGAAAACAGAGAACTGACAACACAGAACAGAGCCTGGAAACAGGCAACAACAAACCACAAACAATAAACAACAAACACCCCACAACAGACAACCGAGAACTGAGAACTGAGAACTGCCAGATTCAAGGTTCAATATTATAAGAACACTTTTAATCAAGCCAGGGAATTAGCTAATCTTCATTTTTATCACCAACCGAAAACAGAGAACTGACAATACAAAACTGAGCCCCAAAATTAAAAACAGTAACAACAAACCCCAAACAATAAACAACAAACACCTCACAGCAGACAACCGAGAACTGAGAACCCAGAACCGAGAACCGAGAACAGACAACCCAGAACAGACTACCGAAAACTAATTCGCTACCTCGCTAATAAATTTGATTCTGTACAACCGCAACTCCTCATCATCATATTCCCCGTCGAATTCATCTATGGCCGCATCTATTTTATCGGTTTCAGCTTCCAGGAAGTATTCGTGAATTTCTTCCTGCTGGTCTTCATCTAGAATATCATCTATCCAGTAATCGATATTAAGCTTGGTTCCGCTATAGACTATAGCTTCCATTTCTTTAATGAATTCTGGCATTTCCATACCCTTGGCCGAGGCTATATCATCTAAAGGCAATTTTCGGTCTACGCTCTGAATGATATAAAGCTTCAACGCCGAATTCGCTCCGGTGGTTTTAACCACCAAATCATCGGGTCTAATGATGTCATTTTCCTCTACATAATCCTTGATAAGAGACACGAATTCTTTTCCATATTTCTTGGCTTTGCCCTCTCCTACTCCGTATATATTGCCCAGTTCTTCAAGGTTTATAGGATATTTAAGCGCCATATCTTCCAGTGAAGGTTCCTGAAATACCGCAAACGGAGGCACTTCCAGCTTATGGGCTACTTTTTTACGAAGATCCCGCAGCATTTTCACCAGTTGCTTGTCTACCCCGGCGCTACCTGCCTGTGCGGGGGGAGCAGCTTCAGTAGTAGCATCGAAAATATGATCGTCGGTCATCATAAAACTCTGCGGATTCTTTAAAAATTCCTCTCCTTTTTCAGTAAGTTTTATCACTCCATAAGATTCGATATCCTTCCGAAGATAACCTGCAACCAATACCTGTCTTAATAAGGCCATCCAGTATTTGGAATCCCGGTTGCTTCCTTTTCCATAAAGCGGATTTTCATCGGTTTTATGAGACAGGATTACCGCATTCGATTTTCCTATCAGAGTTTTCACTATTTCCTTAGCTTTGTATAGCTGTCGGGTGCCTTTTACGGTTTTCAGCAACAATTCAACCTCTTCCTGTGCTTCGTGTTTTTTCTTGGGATGCCGCACATTATCGTCCATAGTGCCGCCATCGCCGGTTTTTTCGTCGAATTCCTCGCCAAAATAATGCAGAATAAACTTGCGCCGGGAAATGGAAGTTTCAGCATAGGCTACGACTTCCTGCAACAGCGCGTGACCTATTTCCTGTTCGGCAACAGGTTTGCCACTCATAAACTTTTCGAGTTTCTCGATATCTTTGTAGGAATAGAAGGCCAGGCAATGCCCTTCGCCACCATCTCTTCCGGCGCGACCGGTTTCCTGATAATAACTTTCAATGCTTTTGGGGATATCGTGATGAATCACAAAACGCACATCGGGCTTATCGATTCCCATCCCAAAGGCGATAGTTGCCACCACCACATCTATATCTTCCATAAGGAACATATCCTGATGTTTCGATCGGGTTTTGGCATCCAGACCTGCGTGATATGGCACGGCATTAATGCCGTTTACCTGCAGGGTTTGAGCCAGCTCCTCAACCTTTTTACGGCTTAAGCAATAGATAATCCCCGATTTTCCTTCGTTTTGTTTTACAAATCGAATAATATCGGCATCTACGTTTTTCGTTTTTGGCCTTACTTCATAGTATAAATTAGGCCGGTTAAAACTGGCTTTAAAGGTATTGGCATCGGGAATACCCAGGTTTTTCAGAATATCTTCCTGCACCTTGGGCGTGGCCGTAGCCGTTAACGCGATAATTGGAATATTATCGCCAATTCTTTTAATGATTTGTCTCAGATTTCGGTATTCTGGCCTGAAATCGTGCCCCCATTCACTAATACAGTGCGCCTCATCTATAGCCATAAATGAGATGGTTTGCTGCCTGAGAAAATCTACATGATCTTCTTTGGTAAGCGATTCAGGCGCAACGTAAAGTAATTTGGTAATCCCATTGGCTATATCTTCCTTTACCTGTTTTACCTCGGTTTTGTTCAGGGAAGAATTAAGCACATGGGCTACGCCGTGTTCCGAGGAAATTCCACGAATAGCATCTACCTGGTTTTTCATGAGAGCGATTAGGGGCGAAACCACAATTGCTGTTCCATCTTCAATCAACGCAGGGAGTTGGTAACATAGGGATTTCCCTCCTCCGGTAGGCATCACCACAAAAGTATTATGCTTATTCACAATACTGGTGATCACCTTTTCCTGAAGCCCTTTGAATTGGCTAAATCCAAAGTACTTCTTGAGCTGTTGGTGTAAATCAATTTCGGTCAAACTCATTCAATTGTGTTACAATTTTACATACATTTGCATAACTAAAGATACATATTTCTTTACTACTCACAATTCATAATTAATTCAAATTTGAAACTCCAGGAAAAAATTCTTACTGCTGCAAAAGAAACTATTTCCACCGAAGCCAAAGCGATTGCAAATTTAGAACATCTTATTGATAATGAGTTCGTTCAGGCGGTTGAATCTATTTATAATTCCAAAGGAAGAGTTATCGTAACCGGAATTGGCAAAAGTGCCATTATTGCCAATAAAATTGTGGCCACTCTCAATTCTACCGGAACTCCGGCAATCTTTATGCACGCCGCCGATGCCATTCACGGAGACCTGGGCATAATCCAGCAGGATGATGTGGTGATTTGTATTTCAAAAAGCGGAAACAGCCCCGAGATTAAAGTTTTGGTTCCCTTTATTAAAGATTTTAATAATACCCTTATTGGCATCACTGCCAATAAAGAATCATACCTGGGCCAATCGGCCGATTTTGTGCTGAATTCCTTTGTCGAAAAAGAGGCCTGCCCTAATAATCTGGCGCCAACTACCAGTACCACCGCCCAGATGGTGTTGGGCGATGCCCTTGCAATTTGCCTGCTGAAGTTAAAAGGCTTTTCCAGTAAAGATTTCGCCAAATATCACCCCGGTGGTTCCCTGGGCAAAAAGCTGTATTTGCGCGTTGGCGATATTACCGCTCAGAACATGCAGCCAAAAGTTAGCCCCGAAACCGGTATAACCGATGTTATTATCGAAATTTCTGAAAAAATGCTGGGCGTTACCGCAGTAATAGAAAACGATGAAATAGTAGGTATTATTACCGATGGTGATATTCGCAGAATGCTTCGAAATACCACAGAAATAAAAGAACTTACCGCCGCCGATATTATGAGCAAGAATCCGAAAAGCATCGATGAGGCCGAACTGGCGGCCGATGCCCTGGAAGTGCTTGAAGCTAATAAAATCTCACAGCTGCTGGCAACCCGGGAGGGAAAATATTCGGGCGTGGTACATTTACATAATCTTATTCGTGAAGGTATTCTATGATGAAAAAAATTGGCACTCCCCAACCCGATGAAATGTCGTTTCTCGATCACCTGGAAGACCTGCGATGGCACCTTATTCGCGCTACCCTCTCGGTAGTGATCGCCGCCGGAATCGCTTTTCTCTTTAAAGGTTTTATTTTTGATAATTTACTCTTTGGCCCCAGTCGGGGAGATTTTTTCTCCTACGATATGCTTTGCCGAATTTCTACCTCTCTGGGAATGGATGCCGGCTTCTGTTTCGACGAGATGCCTTTCCGAATTCAGAGTAGAACTATGGGCGGGCAGTTTTCAGCACATATCTGGACCTCGATCACCGCCGGCTTCATCATCGCATTTCCTTATGTGATCTATCAGTTCTGGCAGTTCGTCGCCCCGGCTATGCACGACAATGAAAGAAAATATGCCAAAGGTTTTATCCTGGTTACCTCCCTGCTGTTTTTTGCCGGCGTATTGTTCGGTTATTACGTGGTAACCCCGCTTTCCATTAATTTCCTCGGAAAATACCAGGTGAGCGATATGGTATTCAACGATTTTGACCTGAGCAGTTATATTGGCCTGGTGAAGGCTTCAGTCCTGGCCAGCGGACTCATTTTTGAGCTTCCGGTGGTGATTTATTTCCTTACCAGAGTTGGGGTGGTGACCCCACAATTTCTTCGGAAATATCGCAAATACGCCCTGGTCATCGTGCTGATTCTTTCAGCAATAATCACCCCGCCCGATATTGTAAGCCAGATCATTGTGGCGATTCCCGTATTGGTTTTATATGAAGTAAGCATCCTGATTTCCCGAATAATTTATAAACAGGAACAACGAAAATTAAGAAAACAAGGCTATGATAAATAAAGTTGATGAATTTAATTCCTATCGTCAGCAAATGAACGATAAGATCCTCCAGGAAAACAATAAAGTCCTGAAGCGTATATTCAACCTGGACACCAATGCTTTTACCGAAGGTGCCCTTGACAAGAAAACAAAAGAATTGCTTGGCCTGGTGGCTTCGCTGGTGCTGCGCTGCGATGATTGCGTAAAATATCATTTGGAAAGCAGCCATAAGGAGGAGATTAGCCGGGAAGAAGTAATGGAAACTTTAAGTATTGGCACCCTTATTGGGGGAACCATCGTAATTCCGCATTTAAGACGTGCATTTGAATTCTGGGAAGCTTTGGAGGCTAAAGCTCAGCAATAATTCCTGTACCTTAAGGGCAAAATATCGCTAAATGAAATTACGTGCCGAAAAACTTGTAAAAACCTATAAGGGCCGCGCGGTCGTGAAGGGGATTTCTGTAGAAGTTAACCAGGGAGAGATCGTTGGTTTGCTGGGACCAAATGGTGCCGGAAAAACTACTTCCTTTTATATGATCGTAGGCCTTATTAAACCCAATGGTGGTAAGATCTTTCTTGAAAAGACCGATATCACAAAATTCCCCATGTATAAACGGGCCCAGAATGGGATAGGTTATTTGGCGCAGGAAGCCTCGGTCTTTCGGAAATTGAGCATAGAAGATAATATTATGAGTGTGCTCGAGCTCACCAAACTCAGCAAAAAAGAGCGGCAGTTAAAGATGGAATCCTTAATCGAAGAATTCGGTTTGGGACACATCAGGAAAAACCGGGGAGATTTATTAAGCGGGGGAGAACGCCGAAGAACAGAGATCGCCCGTGCCCTTGCTACCGATCCCAACTTTATACTTCTCGATGAACCTTTTGCGGGAGTAGACCCTGTTGCTGTAGAAGACATTCAGCGCATTGTAGCCCAGCTTAAAGATAAAAATATCGGGATCCTCATCACCGATCATAACGTACAGGAAACCCTGGCCATCACCGATCGCACATACCTAATGTTCGAAGGAAGCATCCTGAAACACGGCGTCCCCGAAGAACTCGCCGCCGATGAAATGGTACGAAAAGTCTACCTGGGTCAAAACTTCGAACTACGCAAAAAGAAGATTTTTAATTAGGTCTCTATGATTTGTTAGTTTTAAAACTGCCACGAATTATTTACAATATAACTTCCTGCAAGGTCTCAAAGACCTTGTAGGTATCTAGAAAATAAAACCACATATTTTGGTTCAGGCCAATTCCAAACCTACAAGGTTTCAAAAACCTTGCAGGAGGTCTGTACCCTCTTTAGAGGTTAAGGCCCTTCATTTAGAGGATCTCTCTCTACATAACCAAATCCACGTATAAGAAAATAAATATTCCCCCTTAGGGGGTTAGGGGGCCGGGCTAGGGGCTTACCAGTAGGACTTCCTGCAAGGTCTCCAAGACCTTGTAGGTATCTAGAAAATACAACCACCTACCTTTATCAGGCCTAAATCAAACCTACAAGGTTTAAAAAACCTTGCAGGAGGTCTGTACCCTCTTTAGAGGTTAAGGCCCTTCATTTAGAGGATCTCTCTCTACATAACCAAATCCACGTATAAGAAAATTAATATTCCCCCTTTGGGGGTTAGGGGGCTTGGGGGCCAGGGGGCTTACCAGTAGAACTTTCTGCAAGGCCTCAAAGACCTTGTAGCTATCTAGAAAAAACAACCACCTATTTTTGTCAGGCCAACTCCAAACCTACAAGGTTTAAAAAACCTTGCAGGAGGCCAGTTTCCAAAATTCCCCCTTAGGGGGTTAGGGGGCCGGGCCAGGGGGCTTACCAGTGAGACTTCCTGCAAGGTCTCAAAGACCTTGTAGCTATCTAGAAAAAACAACCACCTATTTTTGTCAGGCCAACTCCAAACCTACAAGGTTTAAA